>NZ_CP030118.1:600000-900000 GCF_006968745.1 Brasilonema sennae CENA114
GTGACTAAAGCCATCAAACCAAAAATTTCTGGTTGAAGCAAGCGAGTTAGAATCAAATTATTCCCAAACCGTAGGATTTGAATCCCTCCAAAACCAATAATTGTCCAGATTGCACCACGGATAGCAAGCTTTTTTAGAGATGTCATAATTTATTTCATAAATTAGGTATGATTTGTAGTTCTTATAGAGCGAGTGATGCACTTTCTGATAATATAGTATGGCTACTTTAACTTCATACACGAATAACGCCCTTCTTCTTTACAAGCTTGACCTTTTGGCTCAAGTTGATGGATGGTTTTTCTACCAATTCCCACATAAGGGCGGCAAAGCCAACACTAGCAATGATTCCTAGTAATAAAGAAAACCCTTGGCTAAAAGCGCTATTGTGAAGCAGTTTAATACCGAGGAAAAATGCTGCTCCGTAGATAGCACTATGGGTCAGATACAGACTGTAGGAAATATGACCAAGAAATTGTAGCCCTCGCCACTTTAACCAAACTTGCATGCGATTGGCTCGTGCAACTTCGAGTATGAGTACGGCGACAATCACACACCCAATAGTAAATTGTGTTGATTTTACCACTCCAGCAGCCAACAACAGCGCTGAATAAGAGTAAAACAAGATAGGCTTCAACTTATCACGCCATGACCAGTAAGCAAACACCCCTAGCAAAAATCCATACCATAACGGCAAAAAGAAAAAAGGTCTGCTATTATCTCCAAGCAGACCTATAGGAAAAAGAGCAGCAAGGACTGCAGCAGGGACAAATACAACTGATCGAGCATAACGTAAATTCCACGAAGAATTAAGCCACTGTGCTAATCCTAAGAGTGCACAAAAGATTAAATAGAACTGTACTTCTATACACAATGTCCAGTAAACTTCGTTGATCTGTGGAAGTCGAAAAATATCTTGTAAATAGAATAGATGTGTCAGCAATCTCGGGAAAGATAAAGGCTCCTTTCCTGGCGCAAACGCCTCACCTTTGACATGGGAAGATAGGAATGCAAAAGCTAGAGCAACGACAATTGAGACATAATACGGTGGAGTTAGTCGAGCAAGACGACGCAAACTAAAACGTCCAAAGTAGGATAAGTCAATCTTTGCCTCACGTAGCGAGTGCGCAATCACAAAACCACTGAGAACAAAGAAGATGGCTACACCTAAGCCACCCCACTCAAAGACGCCAACGACAAGCCAGTGGGGCAAGGAGCTGGTTAATAAGGCAATACGCTCATCTAAAGGAGCATGGAATAAAACTACCCATAAAGCTGCAACACCCCGTAGGGCATCAAGAAAATAGAAATACTCTTTGGGCTTAGATGCTGAAGCTGTTGAAGTTGTTGATGAGACTTTGGGGTTCATTTCTACAAAAGCATTGGGAAATATTTTTTGGATGATATTAGCGCTACCTTTTTAACAGTTACCAGTTACCAGTTACCAGTTATCAGTTCCTGTTCACTGTTCAGTGTTCACTGTTTTAAGGAGGGTTACTAGATTCGTAACCAGATGTTGTTACGATCTGATATTCGTTCAGAAAAACTTGCTTTTGTTGATCATCAGGACGAATAGGTTCTAGTTTTCCTTGCAAGGCGCTAGTCATTAAACGATGCAGTCGTGCAACTTCATGGTGTATATTAAAGTCTTTTTCTACTTTGGTTCGACCTGCTTTACCAAATGCTGCTCGAAGTTTTTCATCATTCAGTAACTTTTCGATGCGCTGTGTCAAGGTAACAGTATCTCCAGGTGGAACAAGATACCCATTCACACCATCTTCTACCAACTCACTGACGCCTGCAATCTGGGTGGCTACCACAGGTACACCAGCCGCCATTGCTTCCATTAGTACAACTGGTATCCCTTCAGCAAAGCTGGACATTACGAAAATATCTGTTTGCTGAAAGTAATTGCGTACTTCAGCTTGGGATTTATAGCCAACGAAATTGACATTCTGATTTAATCCCAACTGAGTTGTCAAAAGTTCTAAATTTTGACGGTCTGGACCATCACCTACGACTGTTAATATGATGTCTGGATGCGATCGCCTTAAAGTAACCAAACTTTCTAGTAAAATAGGTAAACCTTTCGCTGCAGCCAGTCGTCCAACAAAAAGCAAGCGTTTTCCTGAGTCGTTATGGGAAACGACATCGAATAAAGCTGGATCCACACCACAATGAATGATATGCATTCGATTCCACCTTTCGGTGGATGCGAATATCATTCCTTGACTGCGAGCATAATGACTAATACAACAAACAAACAACGCTCGTTTGATTTTCTCGTCAAGTCGCCATTGATGTGGACGGAAGAAAATATAAGGACCGTGCAAGGTGAAGCTATAAGTAAAACCGCCCATTTCAGCGGCGATCATGGCTACGGTACCGCTAGCTTCTGCAATGTGGTTGTGTAGATGTACTATTTGTCTTTGTTTGATTTGTTTGGCAAGGATGCCTGCTTCCAAAAAGTAAAATAATTGATAGAACCCACCTCGCAACCCCGGTTGGCTGGTTGAGAATGCGAGCTTGATTGCTTGCAAGTATTTTTTTGGGGAAGCAAGGAGTAAATTGAGGTGCGCTAGCAGTAAGTTGATGAAATTGGGGGGAAGAATGTAGAAGGTGCGATCGCGCTCTAACTTCTGTTCCTCTCCCACTATATGTTCATCCCCTGTTCGGCGAACAGAGAATGTCTGGACGTCCACCCCCATTTTTCGCAAAGTTGTGACTTCTCGCTGGATGAAAGTATCTGTTGCTCTGGGATACTCACCAGTTAGGTAAGCTATACGCATGGTATTCAGCTTCCTAAAGGTTGCAACGAGGGTGTCGGCTGCGATACCTGCAACAATTCAGTATTGCTAAAACTGCGGTCAAGTGCGGTGTTCAGTGAATACCTGGGGTTCCAGTTCAAAACTTTTTTGGCACGGGCATTACTGTAGCTAAATAACTTAAACCGAGCATCCAGTATGATTGGGTTGAATATGCCAGGTAGCTTTGCTTGCCCATTCAGCACTTTTTTGTTGTAGATCCAGAATAACCAGGCGATCGCCCGCATCAATGTCCAATTGATCCGAATCATCCGGGGCAAAGAGTATTTGCGTTTCGCGAGTTCCTTGACATAAGCTCTTTGGGTGGGCAAATCGTCATCAATGATATTCAAAGTTTGACCAATAGCCTCTTCACGTTCTACTGCGCTGACAATCGCATTAGCACAATTTTCGACATATGTCAATGGCATCGTTGCATAAGCCCCGATTCGCAACCACAAATTGCCACTTAATTTTCCTCCAAGCAGGGTACTCCAGAGGTTATCTCGTCCATAAACTAATCCTGGACGAACAATTGTCACCTGTGCCTTGTGTTCTTGCTCAAATTCGCGAACAAGTTCTTCTTGAAGAATCTTGGTTTGGGCGTACTCATCCCGCTCAAGAGGATCGCACTCTACGAGTGTATCTTCCGTGATTGTTGTGCCAGAGGTTGTGCGAAGATAATCGTACACCGAGAAAGTGCTAATATCAACCAACCGCAGCACATTAGCTGAAAGCATGGCATTGAGCAAGTTTTCAGTAGCAATGACTGTGCCAGCAAAGCGTGTGTAAAAGTCGCCTTCTTTTGCGGCTGCCAAATGGATGACTGCGTCTACACTTTGGAGGGCGTCAACAATACCATTGGGCGAACGCAAATCGATACGGATCAGCTCTACATTTGGGTGATTGTGCCATGCTAGGCGCTTTTCATCACTAGATGGTCGCACAACTGCACGTACTTTATGTCCTTGTCGTAGTGCTTGGGCAACAACATATTGTCCGAGAAAACCGGACGCACCTGTTATCAATAATTTCATACGTGATTCACCTCCAATAGTAGGGCATTAATTAAGTGATGTGTACGCTCCATATCTTCAAAACTGATTGGTGGTTCCTTACCGTCGATGACTGCTTCGTAGGTTTTGTCTAAAAGTCGATGAATACCTTCATATGTCGTTTGTTGCATAATTTTGTTACGAAAATTCGTGAATGATGCTCCAATCAAATCGCATCCATTCAAAAAATGATTGATCAGCGGAGAGAGTTGTTCTCCAGCGCGAGGTATGACACAACGCAAATGCGGCTGAAACAAATCAGTTTCTGCATAGCCTTTTGAACCTCGTACCGTAACGGTAAAAGTCTTAGGTGGTGTGTGACAACTGAATCGAATCCGAGCGTGTGCTGAGCCTCCGATGACGATCGCATCAAGGTCATCATACCGGAACAAGTCTCCACCACCATGATTACTCCATACAGCACTAACGCGCTCAAAATCTGGTATGAAGCGCACCACCATTGAGCACAAGTGTGTCAGAAAATCATGGATAACCCCTGCAGGCATTTTATGAATGGGATTAGGCAGGTTTTCGTCTGCAAATGCTCCACCATCGCGAACCGGAAGTGCTATCCGGACTTCAACTTCCTGGACTTCACCCAAAGTCCCATCTGCAACTAATTTCTCAATCGCAAGGATTGGTTCGTTAAAACAGTAGTTTTGATTTTCAATCACCCAACGATTGTGAGACTGTGCAAAAGTCCAAAGTTCTTTAAATTCATCGTAAGTCGGTGTAATAGGCTTCTCACAGAACACGTGTACACCAGCTTCTAAGCAGTCCTTGGCAATCCGTTTGTGTGTGTGAGGCGGAGTCAGAATATGTACAATATCAGGCTTAACTTCATCGAGCATCTGGCGGTAATCAGTGTAAGCTGAGTCTGCACCGAAGCGTTGGGCTGCATATTTAGCAGAGACTTTTGAAAGGTCGCAAACACTGGCTAGATGTGCGCGTTCAGATTTGGAAATAAAACTGAGATGTTCTTTGGAGATTGCCCCTGTGCCAATGACGGCTGATTTAAGTTTTGTTACCATTGATACTTTATGAAATCAAAAAACTAAGTGTTTTGTAAGTTAATTTTGCCATGATTTTCGTTAAACATTGCGCGTAACTATAGATACCAATATACGGTAAAACAGAGATGAGCTTAACTGACTGAAGGCGCGCTTTTATATTCGACTAAGGTGCGCTGTCGTTTCAACAATCTATTGATGTGAAATTGGATTTGACCCAGTAATTTTGGGTATTTTTCTAACACACCACAGAACAGGGCGTAGAAAAGAGCATCTTTTTTCTCAAACCCTTTAAACCGTGCCAGTCGATACACTCTGTAACCTAACAAAGTATAAGCTATTAATAGTAATAGTATGCTTAATCCCCGAGTTGGCAATAAACTAGCAAGGGTCAACACAGGCAAAAGTAAACCCCATAACCAACTTCTTAAACTTTCTCTCACCCAATGGCGTTCGGGACTGCGACCATGTAGCCAAGCCCCCTCAGCATAAGCATGACCATTGCGAATCTCTCGTTTCCACCACTGACGGAAACGAGTGATTTGGGCGTCGTGTGATGTCATTTCTGCATCAATACGTAAAATTTTGCCACGAGCCTGACGCAGTCGCACACACAGTTCTGGTTCTTCTCCTGCAATTAATGTTGGATTGAAACCTCCCACTTTTTTGAATGCGATCGCTCGCATCATGGAGTCACCTCCACAGGCTTTTGCTTCACCTATTGGGGTGTTCCACTCAATGTCGCACAGGCGGTTATAAATAGAGTTAGTTGGGAATTCTTCTCGACGTCGCCCACATACGACCACAACATCAGGTTTCGCAACTAATTCATTTACAGCACGTTCCAACCATCCCTCTACAACCCGACAGTCTCCATCCACAAACTGGACGAATTCTAACTCTGGTTGTATTTGTAATAAGTGTTCAAACCCTGTATTTCTAGCACGGGCTGCAGTGAACGGAATAGACAAATCGAGTTCGATAACATGGACACCAAGGGAGCGAGCCAGTGCTACACTTCCATCTGTGGAGCCTGAATCAACGTAGACTACACTTGTTCCTTTTCCTATCACTGATCGCAAACACGCTTGCAGACGATTTCCTTCGTTGCGTCCGATGACAACAACTCCAATAGATTGCAAAGCTAGACCTCCTGTAATTATTATCTATTTAGACAAGTTTAAGTAACATGCAGATAGTTTTTCTGGTTCGGAATATTAATTGGTTGAATTGTCTTTCGTTGGCTCAAACTAAAAGCAACTGTTAGAAACAAAGTCCAATACACGTTTTCTCCACGTAACAAAATACTTTCTGTCACGTTATTAATGCTCAGGAAAGTGAGATAAGCTAATGGCCAAAGATATTCTAGATTTTTCGTTGCGTAACCTTGTTTTAATGCGCGAACAAAGGCTGTAAAATAAATAGTTAAAAAAAGTAAAAAACCAATCAACCCAAGATCAAGTGCTATATCAAGAAAACCATTGTGGCCATGAGGTGCAACCCAACCAGTACCTAGTGCTTGACCTGCTTCGATTGCATACGGACTTTTCGGTGCCCAAAATGCACCACGCCCGTAACCCAATAATGGTCTTTCCATTAATCTACCTAGTGCATAAGTCCATATGGGTGTCCTTCCAGTAAAAGTTGCGTCTCTTCCTAAACCAGTCAAGAGTTCTACCCAATAAGTTAAAAGTGGTACGATAATACATCCTAGAAGAAGAACTCCAATGTTTGTGAAAATGACGCTTATTTTTCCATGCCAACGAAAATTTTTATAAAACATTATTATAAAAATAAGTACAAAAGAGAGAACAAGAGAAGTTTTGGAAGTTGAAAGCAGCATCAATACGAGCGAAAAACCAAAACCAAACCATTTGTATAAAAAAGAGTTTTCTTTTGGTAGTGTAAAAAATGTTACTGAGCTTAAAACCATCATGCTTCCAAAGTTATTTTTGTGTCCATATACTCCCTTCCATGCTCCTGGATGACTTTCCATTGCATCACTTGCTTGATGTATACCAACGGAAGGTAACACAAAGGCAGCAATTATACTTAAGAAACATCCGATCAATAAAGTATTGGCGATGACTTGTACCTGCTGTTTCTGATTAAATCGTGTAGCAAAGTATAAGCTAAACGAGGTCATCATCAAGACATCTCTACTATTAAATAACGTAAAGTCTGGAAATTCTGACCAGAAGAATGATAGCAGAGCTATGACACTTAATATACAAAGTAATATGTTGTTTCTGCATGTAATGATTGTGTTTTTCCAGAAGACAGCAACCAGAAGGGTTGACATTCCCCAAACAAAGAATCTAATAAATGTGACAACTGCGCTTGACAGGACAAGACCTAGAGAATCTACACCAAATACGCCGGATAAAAAAGATAAGCCTAAAACAATAAAAGCTTTTTCAGCAATTCTTAGATATTTTTTCACAACTGTATATTGCTATACGCGGGTTTTACTTTATTTATTTAATACTAAATACATGTCATCATAAAATATGTCGGCTAGTTAAACATTTAAAAAGTGAATCCTGAATATTTCTGAATTAGGTCACTTCGCTGCTGATAAACAGTTTTTTCATCAAAAAACTGACCAGATAGTGCAGCCGATTGAATCAACCTACTTAATCTTGCTCGGTTTAAATTCAGTTCAATAACTAAGTCAGCCAGTTTTTGCCAGTCGTTCATGGGCACAAATGCACCACCTCCATATCGAGAGACGAGATCTTGGCAATAGGAGCTATCATAACCGACAATAGGACAACCGGAGACTATTGACTCAATCAGGCACCGAGGTGATTCTGGTGTTTTATGGCAGAAAAGAAAGATGTGATTTTCTCTCATCGTCTGCAAAATTTTGGTTTGGTCATCAACAAACCCAACTAAATTAACATGGTCAGCAATACCCAACTCTTGAGTTAACGACTTCATCTTCAAAAGAAGTGGTCCATCTCCAACCCAAGTGGCTTTGACATTAACACCAGCTTGACAAATCCGATGTATGATATGTAGCCAATCGAATGGTCCTTTCATGTCAGCTGCTCGTCCGACATAGCAAATCAGTAAAGGTTCATTAGACTTTAATGACTCGATTTTGAGGTCTATGCTTGATTCGTCAATTTGATCAGACTTTTTTGTATGAACATCGTAAATGCAATGGGGCTGTTTGCAAAAAGGTGAATATGCTTGATAGCAATCTTGCCCTTGAAAAAGTCCTAGGCTGCTTTGACGAATCAAGTATTGTTGATAGCGTTTCATCAATGGTAGCTGCAAAAATTCTTTAGTGCGGCTCACCAGAGGCAAACTTTGCAACGTTCGACTGATGACCTCATACTCAACGCGATCTAACCAAGCAGTATAAGGTCGTCCTAGCTTTATGGCTTCCAAAGCAGCAATTCCTCCCCAATCTCCAATAGGTCGAGCTATTACGAAACAAAGATACTGGTTTTGGTGTATTTTTTCTTGTAATAAGCGACGTGTTTTTGCATATACCTTTGTAAAGTCTCGCAACTTATATGCGTAGGGCAGTGGTACAAATTCTAGTTGGTCTGCACATGGCAAATCTGTGAGTGGTTGCCATACTGTTCTAGCAGTGGAAGACTCTTTTGTTACAGCTATGTGTTCTGGTAAGGAAGGACCAGCGATCACAACTCGCTCAAAATTTTCTGCCCAGCGAACCAAACCTGCGCAGGTTTGGTCATCCAACCCCAATTGACCGTCTATTTCCCGAAGCGGAACTGAATTTACTAGCAAAAGACTATTTTTTGGAATTTTATTCATAACGTTTATAGTCTCAACGCTTTGTATAATAACCCAAGTTGCTAGCTATCAAAAAGCATTTTTAGTTAAGTACAAATTTTTAATTTTTAGTATTTAGGGGTACTGAAAATAGCTTTTTTGTAAATTCAGATACCGTTCATGGACACGAATTAGCAACTTCACCTTAAGAACTCAACTAAGAATCTGTTGGATTAACTGAATCCCTTTCGGTACGAACCCACACGCTTTGAGGCTTGACTAAAAACTTGAAATAAACTGGAATTTTCCAGAGAATGTAAAAAGGAACAGTTAAAAGTTCGCGTAAAGGAAGGTCTTGTCGAGCGAACTTAGTCCAAGCTATTAGAATTGCAATGAGGAAACAAAGTCCAGCTGTGGCAACTATAACTGCTGGCATCCATGATGCTGCCAAAACCCCAAAAACCAAAGAAAGTGCCATAAGCACTAACCACATAACAACAAGCAGGGATAAAGGCGGTACACATAAATCCAAAACGCTCACCAACAAGTCGAACCTTTTTTGAAATACTGCTTGTTTAAGCAAGATGGGGACATAGGTCTGCATGATTTGTAAATGACCGTGATCCCAACGAGTTCTCTGACTTTTGGCAGCCTGCGACTGCTGTGGTAAATATCCAGTGACTTTTGCTTCTGGGCAAAACACTGGTCTGTGTCCAGCTAAAGTCAAGTCCAAGCCTAGTTTTAAATCTTCAAGAAGGTGAGAGTTGGCTAAATTAACTGAACGAATCACTGTCCAAGGGAAAGCCATACCTGTGCCAAGCAACGGGCAGGATTGTCCCAAGCGTGCTAATCCACGGGGACGAACTAAATTCCTGACGATGTTAGAAAATTGTGAAACAAAGTCTTTTGATGACTGTGAGTTTTTCGGTCTACTCATCAAGTAGGTGGCTTGGACAGGTGCCCTCAAGGCGATCGCACGCTGAGTCAACAGTGAAATTGCATCTGGTTCGACTGTACAGTCAGCATCAACAATCACAACCACATCAGGAGGAGCCGACTCCATAAACTCTAAGCCGTAATCTAAGGCGTATCCCTTGCCTTTTCGCTCAAGATCATGACGCTCAATAACTGTAGCACCTTTGGCACGAGCAATCTCTGCTGTTGTGTCACTACAATTGTCAGCAACAACAACCAAACTATCTTGTCTGTTTAAGGTTGGCAACAGTTTTTCGATTGTTGAGCCGATAACAATTTCTTCATTGTGGGCGGGAACCAAGACACTCACTTTGAGATCTTGGCTATTGTCTTTATTAATATCAGAAGTTATTCGCAATAGAGCCGCAGTACATTCAATTAAAAAAAATAGGCAGACAATAAACAGACCACTAGCGCTTACTAACAGAACAACATCAGTAAACGAAGCCATGAATTGGCTGATTGACATGGCATTGTTACCTCAAAGATGTGAATTGCCAACTTTTGAAGAATGAATGATTCTTGCAGGTATCCCAACTGCTGTTGCTCCTGCTGGAACATCGCTCAGAACCACAGCGTTAGCACCGATACTTGCGTTATCTCCAATACTGACGTTGCCAAAGATTTTCGCACCAGCACCGACATTGACACGTTTACCCAATTTCGGTGCATCAAGCGGGCGATCCAGGTAACGGTTGCCTAAAGTAACTCCTTGGCGAATAATACACTCATCTCCAATCGAGCAGTCTCCGTGAATGACTATTGCTCCTTGATGTTCAACAATCACGCGACGACCAAGTTCCACAGAGTAGGGTAGCTCTATTCCGTAATGATTCCGAACCTTGCGAAATAGCATTCGATAGAGAATGCTCAAAGGCGCTCGCAATAGTAGGGGTTTTATCTTCATCCGCCAAACTCCAAAACGGTGAATAGCCACTGCTCGGAATCCAGGCTTAGTCCAATCACGTCCGTGGGCGATCCAGTCTTCCTTAATCAGCTGCCAAAGACCATGAGAAGATTCTGCTTGGTCTGTATTGACCATCAAGTTTACTTGTACACCCATTGTTCATTCCCCATTCCAGTTTTTACTACATCCTGCTCTCCTCGAACGTTTGAATAGTAAAAGTGATTGCCAGATTCCTGCTTGAAGTTTACAGCGTTGGCAATCATTCCCAAAATCCTAGCCTCTGAACGTCCCAGCAACGATTTTGCTGCTGTGGCGCTTGCTGAATCCACAACACCTGGTCGAGCAACCAGCAATACTCCATCTGCCATTTTTCCTAAAACTGCTGCATCAGCAGTACCAGCTAAAGGAGGAGTATCAAACACGATCACATCGTAGCGATCGCAGAACGTTTCAATCAGAGTGGCCATGCGCTCAGAGTCAAGCAACCCAAGGGGATTTGGAGGTTGCACTCCAGCTGTGAGGACTGATAACTCTTTTGTCACTGTTTGCACAGTTTGCGGAAGTTGATCCTGACCAACAATCACATTGCTTAAACCGACTGAGTTTACCAGACCCCACAAGTGATGTTGCGATGGTTTACGCATATCTGCATCGACCAGGAGAACTCGCCGTCCCGCCTGAGCCAATACTGCTGCTAAATTGGCCGAAACTTCTGACTTTCCTTCGCCAGGTACAGAACTGGTGACTACAATGGTGCGAACTTTTCTATGGCTAATGAACTTCAGGTTTGCCTGGAGCATTTGATAAGCTTCATGAACCACTGAACGAGGAGAGGTTGCTACAATAATTCGGGCGGAGGCTTTGTCTGACATCAAGTTAACAGGAGATGATGTCTTCTTTGATTCAAACCTAGGAATTAATCCCAGCAAAGTATAACCGAAAAATGTCTCTGCTTCCTTAACCGTTTTCAAGGTTCTATCTATCAAGTCTACAAAGAATGCAGCTGCTGTACCCAGTAATAACCCGACAAATACACTGCCTCCTGCTAAAAGGAATGTTATTTTCGAGACAGATGGTTTTTTGGGAACCTGAGCCGGTTGAATTTCTTTAGCATTGCCAACAGTTTGCTTTTCTGCTACTTCGATTTCCTGTAGTCTGCTGACAAGATTTTCGTAGTTCTTTTGGGCGATAGATAACCTTCGCTCTAAATCTCCTTGCTTTTTCTCTAAATTTGGTAGGGCAGAAAGTCTCTGCTTATAACTTCCTTGAATATTAGACAATTCTTGTATCTTGCTTTCCAGACCCCGGCGTTGCGCTTGTATCAGTGCATATTGACTCGTCAGATTTTCCTTTATTTGCCCTATCTGCAATTTACCAGGAGCAACATTTCGTTGAGTTCCTAAAACTTGCTTAACTCCAGATGGTCCTAAAACCTGTTCAACCCGCTGTTGTAATAAAGCATTTAAAGTTATTTCTTTATTTTTTAGCTCAGTGATAGCTGGATGATCACTGGTGTAGCGTGCTTCGTCATTTGCTAGTTTAGTTTGTACCTTTTGTAACTCACTTAAAACTTCCTGTACGCCAGGTATCTGACTTATGGAAGTAATTTCTACAGCCTGAGAACCTGCCAAATTCAGTTGACTGCGGATTTTTTCTTCCTGAGCACTCGTATCTGCAAGCGCTGCCTTAGCTTGGTTGATTTGCTCATCTATGCTAGCCTCATTTTGAACAGCGGCGCTTGCCTCTTCTGAAAGCTCGATAATCTTATACCGAGTTTTAAACTCACGTAATGCCTCTGCTGCCTGGTTTAATTCTGCTCGAGCCTGTGGTATTTGCTTTTTGATAAATTCACCCGCAGCAACGACTTGAGTTCGATTAAACTCAATGTTCTTTGCTACATATGATTTCATCACCTGATTCACCACTGACGCTGTCAATTCGGGATTTCCTGAAGTGTAGGAAACCTTCAGTACATCTGTACCTACAATTGGTTCAACCTTGATTTGAAGCGACTCCGGACCCAGGGGGTTTCCTTTTTTATCTTTTAACCCTAGAGTATCAATAACCTGTTTTAAGATTGGCTCTGATTTCAAAATAACAGCTTGTGTTTCTAGAGGATTACCCTCCCGCATTAAAGATTCAAGATCGCCTATCTTTTCTCCCACTTTTGTCAGCGACGAGGTTCGATCTGATTTAAAAAGAAGCATTCCACTCGCCTGATATTCCGGTTTTTGCAGGAATATAAGAAACGACGAGAATCCTATCGAAGCTAGAAGGACTCCTACCACAATTGGCCAACGGCGTTTCAGAACCAGCCAGTATTTTTGAATTTCTACTTCTTCTTGATAGCCTCTAGTCTCCATAGAAGTTCCCTAATCATAGTTCAGTACGAGTTGTGAGCTAATGAATTCAATTTAATTATATAAACACATTAGCTTCATAGTATAGGCTATCTTTGCAACTCATCAAATATTATATTTTTAGCTTTATCATACGTACACAAAACTGATCGTTTGTGTACTGAAATATTAGCCATTGATCCATAAATTATTTGACTATTGCTATCTATTTTGACATGCTTTTGTTAAGCTGGCATAATAATCACCAAAACTATAACTTTATTTTTAAGTAGTTTCAAGCATTTTTAGAGTTTTATCTTTAAAGATACTGTAAAGTTTGCTGTTTTATTCATTAAGTGGGAAAAGTAAGAAAGGTATGTTTTGTGAGGCAATACTTTCACAAATAACATTCCAGTTAATTACTACAAACCTTTAAGTATTAACCACGATTACGAATACTATCTTCTAGACAATCACTACATTCAAATTTCATGACAATCTCTGATGTCCACATGTGTCAACACTCTTTAGGTACATCATACTAGGTTTACCAAAATTCCGTAAAATTTGATCAGACCAAAAACCGCCACCAAGCTGATACTTTGGTGGCGGTAGTTTCATGAAATACTTAGTAGGCACCTGCCTTACTAAAAACTACCTTGACAGTTTTCAGCAAAATTTGCAGATCCAACAATACAGACCAATTCTCTATGTAAGATAGATCTAATTTTACCCCATCTTCAAAATTATCGATATCCGAGCGACCAGACACCTGCCATAATCCTGTAATACCGGGTAAAACTTCTTGTCGGATAAAATGCTTTGTTTTGAATTTTTCTACATCTCTCATAGGCAGAGGACGCGGACCAACTAGACTCATCTCTCCAAGGAAAACATTAAACAGCTGGGGCAGTTCGTCTAAACTGTAACGGCGTAGGAATTTGCCTATCCGTGTGATCCGAGGATCGTCTTTCATTTTAAAAAGAACCCCATCCTTGATTTCATTCTTTGCTTCTAGCTTTGCTTGCAACTTTTCTGCATTGGCAACCATTGTGCGGAATTTCCAAATCTTGAAACTCTTACTATGCAAACCAACTCGATTTTGCTGGAAGAACACCGGTCCTGAAGAATCTAACTTAATCAGTGTAGCGATCACTACATAGACAGGAGACAGCAAAAGTAACAATATTGTTGAACAACAAAGATCAAAACTCCGCTTTACCCAAAAATCGCTGCCTGCAATGATAGGTGCAGGAATCGTCATGCAAGGAACTTCACCAATCATCCAAAATACGGATTTGGGATGACGAACTTGACCCTCTGTTGGCAGTATTCGTAGGGTAATGCCAGCTGTTTGGAAACGCCAGCAAACATAGAGACGATTCTTAATGGCGTTCCAAGAAACAAAAGCCTCTTCTATGCCTTGTGTGCGTAGATATTCAAAGGTTGTTTCTCGGTTCATCAGGTGCAAACTGCTGGAATCAGCAATTCTGTGTATGGTGTAGCAATTCTCTTTCTCTATTAATCGAATATGGCTGTCTTTGTCTTCTGGGTCTGTAATCAAAAAAACGGTATGGCGAATTGCTCCTCTACTACGAAGTAATTTAGTAGCTAGATCACAGATCAAGCGACCAGTACAGACGAAAACAACAGACAACAACCAAAAAAGTAGAAAAGTTGAGCGCGAGATGTAACTCTCCGGTTCGTAGAGAAAGGCAATCATCAACAGTAAAAGATCTGATAGTGTGACTGCTTTGATCAGACCAAGATAGTTACGACGATTGATGCCTGATTTGTATAGTCCTTTAGTGGCAATCACGCCTATTTCGACTGCCAAAATCAGTAGTAGAAAAGAGACTTTTTGTGTCCAAGGCGAATCTAATGGAGTACCATAAAAGACTGCCAACTTCCATGCAAAAGTCAAAAACAATACATCTGTACAACTAAGTGTTCCAACGCGCAGAAACTTGCTGGTTAATCCTTTCTGTATCCTGGTGCCATTTGCCGACCTTAAATCTGGCTTGAACTCTGTAACTGATAAAGATTTATATGCTGCCACGATAGTTTTGACCCCTGTAGTTGCACTTTACAAAATAAATTTCCTGGCTAGATGGAACCTTTTCAAGTGTTAGATTGAGCACATTCCTTTTTGAGTTTATCAAGTAATCAGAATTCGGAGTACTCTCAACTCTTGATACTTGAGAACGTAAAAAAAGTGTAATATATACACGTATCAGTTTAATATTGGGATGAGGTTCGAGAGCGTTTTCTGAACAATTTCATCAACTGTTGCTGTAGGACTCGATAAAAAAACAACGGATTACCCAGTACATAACGTTTCCACAAACGTTTTGGTTGTGTTGCTAATCTTGTTAACCACTCTAGACCACTACTAGTCATCCAGCGTGGACCTCTGGAGACAGTACCAGAATAAAAATCAAGACATGCCCCAAGAGGGAGAAAAACTTTTGTCTCTATTTTTTCTGAATTATTGAGAATCCAACGTTCTTGTAACGGCATTCCAAAGCCAATATACAAGATATCTGGTTTGAATTGGTTGATTTGTTGGATAACAAATTCATTTTCCTCACCAGACTTGTCAAAATAACCATGATGTCCTTTGACTCTTAAATTCGGTGCAATCACTTTGAGCTTAGCGATCGCTTGATCTACGGTTCCTGGCTCACCAGCAAGTAGGAACAAGGAAACATTTTCGCGATCGCAAGCTCTGGCAAAATCTTCTATATAATCTGGACAGGTCATGCGATGAGATGAATCAACACAGCCACCACAGAGTTTTGCTCCTAAGAGAACACCAAATCCATCGCAGAAAACTAAATCGGATTTATTGAGAAAGTCTTTATACCAAGGCAGTTCGTAGGCAAAATTCATTGCCCGAGTATTGACATGACCTATGATTGTTTTCTTCTTTAGTTTTGCGGCTTGGACAGCGTACTCGATCAGCTCATTAACTTTAATTTTATGAAACCTTGTTCCGAGTAAGGAAATTTCATCAAATTTTTGCATTTTAGATAGTTCCTTTTATATTGTTGAAATAGTTTTCACCCACACTCATAGCTTCAAGCCGTAAGTGCGCGTAAATTCAGATTGACATTCAAAGATCTCAAAAGCCCGCTCAAGTTGGGTCAGTTCAAAAATGAGTTTGATTGTGGGCGAAACACAGCAAACACTCAAGCGCCGACTTAAGCTTTGAGCCTTCTTCAGAGCAGCTATCAAAGCCATCAATCCAGCACTGTCTAAAGATTCTACTTGCTTGAAATCTACTAACAAGATGGAACAATGACGTTGTTCAATTGCTGTTGTTAGCTGCTGCTCAAAATCCAAAGCTTTTGTAGCATTTAAAGAACCTTGAGGTCGAATCACTACAATTTGTGGATTAGCAAGCATCTGTCCCATAATTTGAATTGAATAGGCAATTAAATTTGCAACACTTCACCCTTACGGGAACGCCCGTCGCTACCCAACGGGTGCGCCTTCTGGTTGGCGTCTACAAGTCGGGAAACCCGGACGCCAGTACTGGCAAGGGCGGACAGATGCGCGACTGTCGGGAAACCCTAACGGAGGTCGCTCATGGGGAGCCAGTGCGTTGCGGTTAATCCAGCGCTGCAGTCTTTGTTTCCCGACAGAGGCGACGGGCGTTCCCGGAGGGAGCTAGCACGGCGCAGGAGGTGACGACAACCGGCTGCGGGAGGGGAGCCACTGCTCGACTAGGGTTTCCCGGCTTCTTGCAAGAGCGTCTGGGCAGGAGTTAGCATGTGGCGTTTTCCCGACGGCCAGGTATCTGGTGAGACAGCACGGCGTAGTCCTTGTCTCCCGCTCTCGGGCGATCTGCGCTCAGACATGCCGTATCTCCTATGTCCTTCGGACACGCTTCGCGAACGGAGACGCTGCGCGTTCGCCGTAAGGCGTGCGCTTTGCGCATACGGCGATAGCCGTGGCGTCAGCCATAGGCATACCCGAAGGAGGTTGGGGTTCCCAAGGACGGTGCCACCTGGCGTGGAAACCCCAAGATCGCGCTGATTCACAATGCAAGGCTTTCAGAAAAATTCCACAACTGGTCTTCAACCACATTTTTACATCCACCATAAAGGTTCTTGGTCAACGTTTCGGGGCTTTATCAAACGCTCTTGCGATCGCATTCAATGCCAGTTTGGATTTGAAGTTTAAGTCGAGTGGCAAAGGACGTACTGGTGCACGATCTGAACGGGAACCAAACGTTGAAAGCCAAGAGTATCTGTCGCTCAATCCCCAAGTTAAGACGGCAATCACTGCTCGCTCATCTAGCACTACCGAAAGATAGTCTTCGTATTTAGCAGCGACAATGCGATCGCGCACAACGGTATCCAAAGGTAATTTTTGGTCTGTTACATCTAGTTCGCTAATGATAATCTTCAGACCAAGACTCGCCACGTTAGACAGAAAATTTCGTAGTTTTTTGGGATTCAAGGAAGCCTGACCTAACAAGTGAGATTGAATACCCAGAGCATGAATCGGTGTCCCTCTAGATTTCAGACGTTCTAGAAGTTTCAGAACAGCAGTTCTTTTCGCTTCATATTCAGAACCATTATGCTCCAGTCCATTCTCGTTGTAGACCAACATGGCTTTGGGATCAGCTTCCGCCGCAACTCGATAGGCAAGCTCTATGTAATCTGGACCTAGAAACTTGAGCCACGGAGTTTGTCGTAAACCTGATTTTAGTCCATCATCTGGTTTAATAGCCTCATTCACCACATCCCAAGAGTGTATTTTACCCGCGTAGTGTTTAGTTACAGTTGTAATATGTTCCACAAAAAATTTTTCTGCATTTTGGCGGTTAACGACTTCCTTGAACCAGTCAGGTAGTTGCTCATGCCAGACTAAAGCATGTCCTCGAAAAAGCATATTATGAGCGCGGGCAAATCCAGCTATCCAATCTGCTTTACTAAAGTCAAACACGTCTGGACGAGGTCGCACAAATTGCCACTTGAGCTCGTTTTCTGGTGTCAGGATACCGCACTGGCGAACAACGTTAGCCTGAAAAATCTTGTCTGACACAAGAACATTTTGTCCACAGGCGACTCCATAAATTAGTCCTTTTGCTGCCGCACGCTTGTTTAAGGAAGCAAGTCCCGCTACTTGAAAATCTCTTTTTGGGTTATCTAATGCATGCCTTAAGTACATTGGGTTACTATTTTTCACCGCTGCCAGAGCAGTGGCTCCTGTCAAACCTGATAGACCAATGTACAAAAAACGACGCCTGCTTTGTGACGAGTTTTTGAACATATAGATAAATGTAACCGAAACCAGGGATATTTGAATCTTGAACTCAAATTGCTAGTTAGTAATTAACAGGCTAGTAGTCATCATAACCTCTCCTAAAATGTGTTTATAGGAGAATACACTTGATACCACATTTTATCAGCCTTAGTAGGCAATAAGCTACCAATTCTTGCGAACTGAATATCTAAAGAATTCGCCACTTATTTTTTGGTCACTCAGAAAGTTACAGCTAAGCCATTTTCAAAGTATATCTACAATATCTCAAACTTAGTTTTTTAATTTTCTTCTTTCGAACGGAATCATCTCAAAAACTTTTCTGATAACAGATTCCAATAATTTTTCAAACCTTGTTGCGTTTCCGCTCATCATACAGCATATATCATTTTATTGGCAAGTACCTATCTTGGTTATTTATCATACAGCATCGTATCTTTGTTAGACAATCAACCTGCTTAATTTTATAATTGAATTAAGATGATTCTTTTATCTTATAATTGCTACCTCAAATAACTACTTTCAAAATGAAATAGTGGGAAAAGTAATAAAAGTAGGTAATTTACTTACTTCATCAATCTATTTTTTAGAAAAAATAAATTATTCCCTAGATTTTCGCTAAGAAATTTGAGTCATCAATCATTAGTATCAATAAGCACGATAGTCAAAAGTTGTTCTTTATACAGAATTATTTGAAATACCCATGATGTGGAGCAGTAAAGACTTTACTTTGGTGGTTTATAGCATTAGTTTTGATTGGTTTGTGTATCCTGAAAATACTGTAGAACTTTCGGATGCAAAATCTTTACAACCCAGCAGAATGAATGCGACAAAACACCAGGTATATGGAAAATTTTGTACAAATGCCCAATGATAAGTTTTTAGTAGTTCCATTTCATCAGAAGCCCTCAGTTCTATTTGTGGGTGGGATGATATTCTCTTTTATGAAGTGCAACATCATAGATATTTAGTATCGTCCCCATAAAGAATGGGCTTTCCTATCGTCCTTGCTGATAAATCATCCTAAGGATAAGAAAAATATGTAGAACTTTAGCTGATAAATCGACGAAAGTACATGATTCAGACAGTACCACCAAGCAGCATACCTTTTTACTTAGATTTATCTATTGACTCTGAATATACCCTGAGATACATATATTTACTCTCTTTATTTGCTAATTTATGTTTCTAATTAGAATACTCTCAACATACTAAAAACACTTAATATTGTATTTGTCCTCATGTTTGCTCCTAAAACTGATGGTGTTAGTTGCTTATAACATAGAATGTTTTCGTATGATCCAGCCATTATTGACTTATAGACAGTATCTGCCAACACATTTTTCTATAAACTAAAACGCTGCTATAGCTCTTTGAAATTACTTATTTTTACAACAATAGCTGGGAGACTTATGGACATAACTGAACAAATACACTCCAAGAAGTATAAGCTTGACAAACAAAATACATAGAAGATAAAAAAGGAAAACGTGAACTAAAATTTCATTCAAGTTTTACGCTAATAATATTTTGTTTTTCTTGGTATATTATAATAATTTCATTAAGTCAAGCGTGCGCTTTAGTATAATTGACTGCTGAGATCTTCAGTCTACTACACCTTCAGATTATCAAATGAACCGTTACACATATCAAGTCGGTGGTAGTCTAACCATTAATGCTCCTAGCTATGTAGAACGACAGGCTGACAAGCAACTTTATGAAGCTCTCAAAGAAGGTGAATTTTGCTACGTTCTTAACTCTCGGCAAATGGGCAAGTCCTCGCTTCTAGTTAGAACTCGGCATCGCTTACAACAAGATGGCTTTAAATGCACGACTGTGGATATGACCAACATTGGTTGTGAAAATATTACCCCAGAGCAGTGGTATAAGGGAGTTGTTGCTGAGTTATGGCTGGGTTTCAAGCTTTTAGGAAAATTTAACTTAAAAGCTTGGTGGCGAGAGCAGGAAGATCTCTCTGTACTTCAAAGGCTAAGCCGGTTTATTTCTGAAGTCCTGTTAGTTCAATTTCCAAAAGAAAGACTGTTTATTTTTATTGATGAAGTTGATAGTATCAAGAGCCTTGATTTTTCTGTTGATGACTTTTTTGCGTTCATTCGGTTTTGCTACAATCGCAGAGCAGTCGATCCAGAATATAATCGTATTACGTTTGTCATTTTTGGAGTAACAACACCATCAGATTTAATTCAAAATCCAAAGCGAACTCCTTTTAATATTGGAAAAGCTATAGAACTGAATGGTTTTACACTGAGTGAAGTGGAGCCATTGGTAAAAGGATTAGCAATTGAGCAAGGTAATGCTCAGACAATTCTTAGAGAAATCTTATCTTGGACAGGGGGACAACCTTTTCTGACACAAAAACTGTGTCATTTGGTACAAAGTTCAAGTCAAGATTCAGTGAGTCAAAGGCTGATCGTTCCCCCTGGGACTGAGGCTTTTTGGGTAGAAAGTATTGTGAAATCACGTATAATCCACAAGTGGGAATCTCAGGATCAGCCAGAACACTTGCGGACGATTAGTGATCGCCTGCTCGCTAATGAGCAAGTCGCAGGGCGTAACTTGGGAATATATCAACAAATTCTGGCTGGGGAAGACATACTAACCAATGATAGTCGAGAACAGATTGAACTTCTTTTGTCAGGTTTGGTGATCAACGATCAGGGATATCTGAGGGTGAAAAACCCAATCTATCAAATAGTCTTTAATTCAGAATGGGTTGCTCTACAAATGGAACATTTGCGCCCTTACGCGCAACGCTTTAAAGCTTGGATGACTTCAAATCAGAAAGATGAGTCCCAACTTTTGGTGGGGATAGAATTGCAACAAGCATTAGCTTGGTCCAAAAATAAAAGGCTCAGTGACTTAGATTATCGCTTTCTGGGTTCTAGTCAGGAACTGGCAAAGCGACAAGTTGAAACCGATTTAGCTGTAGAAAAACACGCACGACAAATTGAACGAGAAAAAGCTCAATTTGCCGTACTTGCTGCCCAACAAGCGAATCGAATATTAGCAAACGCACGCAAAGCAGCAAAACGAAAAGCCCAAAAGCTACGTCTGAGTAAGTGTTGGATGGGATGTATTGGTGGGGGAGTTGCCAGTTTTGTGATTCTTGTATGTTTGACCGGACTACTACAAAGGATGGAGTGGTCAATGCTAGATTGGTTTTTTCAGGCGCGTCCTCCAGCAGCAGTTGACCCCCGTATTACTATAATTACAATTGATGAGCCAGATATTAAGCAAATAGGTCAATTTCCTGTGTCGGATCAGGTGATTGCTCAAGCAATCCGGACAATAAAAAGCTATAAACCTAGAGCGATCGGGCTGGATTTGTTTCGAGATTTCCCGATAGAACCTGGTCATCAGGAATTAGTAGAAGTTTATAAAACAACTGAGAATCTAATTGGTATTGAAAAGGCAGTGGGTAGTCAGGTGGCTCCACCACCAACTTTAGCCCAATTAGGTCAGGTTGGTCTTGCTGATCAGGTTTTAGATGCAGATGGCAAGTTGCGTCGAGCGTTGCTTTCAGTTCAACTGGAAAACTCTTCATTACACCTTAATCTTGGTTTGCAGCTAGCACTTCGCTATCTAGAAGCTGAAGGTATCACCCCTCAACCTCAGACCAACAATCGCGACCAAATTCAGCTTGGCAAAGCAGTGCTTGTTCCCTTTCAACCCAATGATGGTGGCTATGTCCAGGCTGATGCTGGAGGGTATCAAGTTTTGCTTAACTTTCATGGTACAGAGCAAAACTTTGAGACCTTCTCAATAATAGATTTGTTAGCAAATAAGATACCACAAAACAAGATGCGCGATCGCGTTATCCTCATTGGCTCGACTGCCCAGAGCGTCAAGGATATGTTTCAAACACCCTATAGCAGTCATAATTTTGCTTCTCTAAAACAAATGCCAGGGGTGATGATTCACGCCAATATCACTAGCATGATTTTGAGTGGTGCGCTCTCTGGGCGACCCCTGCTAAAAGTTTGCTCGAAACCAGTGGAGTGGCTTTGGATTTTGCTTTGGTGTGGTGTGGGAACTGCGCTAGCTTGGCAAATAAAGTCACCTAAATCTATAGTTACTAGCGTTGCTATTGCGGAGGGAGGACTTATAGGAATTACTTACCTAGCTTTTTTACAAGGTTGGTGGATTCCTGTTGTTCCCCCGATGATTGGATTTGCTATTGCTGCAGTGACTTTGCCAATAGTCACTCATAGGCAATCTGAAAAAGCTCAACTTTACCAAACTGTAGAGCTGTTAGTTGCTATTTCGCGTCAGGAACCTGCGGTCGGACAGATTGCTCTTGAGTATCTCAAACAAGCTGAAAGCTCAGATAATCAGGCATTAATTGAGCAAATACTTCGCCAAGAGTTTAACTAAACCTTATCACTTTAACTATTCAGACGCAAGTCTAGTTGTACAATTTCTCCACAAATAACCATAGAAAAACATTGGTGATTTTTGCCCTCTGCTAAAGGCTGTTTTTGGTTTGACTGTGTAAAATCAAGAAATCTACTATCAGTGTTTATTGGTATAAATTCTCTTTGATTAGATTTACCTGTTTTATTCGGAAACATCAACACAACTTGATGTGCTGACGTTTTCGGTATACTGACGAGTCTCGTTGGACGCTCCTGGAATTTTAATTGATGGTTTTGCTTTAACATTAAAGGTTGAATTGGATCATCTTGTTTAGAACATATAAGTCTACTGCGGGAACCTGCACCAGAGGTATCTTTTGGCTTACCTTGTCTTGGTGGTATAAAATTCTGCTGCGATATCAGCCGTTTTGCTAAAGTGCCGCTTCTCGCTTCAAATTTTTGCTGAGCGTGAGCAGATAAGCTTAGGGTCAGCAAGAATTCTACAAATAACCAGATTGTTAAAAATTGACTAAAATAAATAATTTTCATTAAGTAAATACCGTCCTAGGGATATTTCGTAAGTAAATATATCAATTAGTATAGAAAAAATAACTTCAACCAGTAATAACCACAGCTTTAAAGTTTTTAGCTGTAGATACATCCCTAATCATGACTTTAACAAAAATAACTTTTTTAAAAAAAACCTTCACTTAAATTTTATTTAATTTATATATATATAATGTTTGAATAAAGTATAAGAGATAAGTATTTATAATCACCTTGTATAAGGTATGGTTTCTGAACATACAAACAAAGCCTGCCGAAGCAGGCTTTGTTTGTATGTATAATTGAGGGGAGTATGCTCAAACAGCGCCGCGATGAACGCGACTGTGTATCTCTTTGGTGAGAGGCTAGTCATTAGCCTAGGGTGTGTGTAAGTACAAAACCCACACTTAGTGTTAGCGCAGCGTGTCTGCTGGGTTATTTAGCTGCTTTGCTGCTGCACCATTTCTGTTGTCAGCTTTTCCTTATCTTTACGGCGTTTTCTCGCGTAAAGCTGAATTGTCGCCACCATCGCAATAATCATGGCCACAATACCCCAAGCTGTGATATCTGTAGGTAGATTGTTTTTGAACACAGCTAGTAATACAATCACCACTAACATAACTGTAGGTGCTTCATTTAAGGCTCTGAGCTGCTGACTATTCCATTTACACGTGTCTTGGGCTAACTGCTTCATCAAACGCTTGCAGTAATGATGATAGCCAAGTAAAAGGACAACAAATCCGAGTTTTATGTGTAACCATCCTTCTTTGAGAACATCTGGTTCCGTAGTTAATAAACCAATCGCCATTGCGACTGTAACCAGCATCCCTGGAGTTGTGATGATATTGTACAGACGCTTTTCCATTATCTGATACTGATTTTTCAGTATTGTGCGCGCTGGTTCCGGTTCTTGGTTGGCTTCAACATGGTAGATGAAAAGACGCACGAGGTAGAACAAACCAGCAAACCAAACAACTATACCCACAATGTGAAAAGCCTTAAACCAGGAATAAGCCATAATTTTTTTTCTCCATCAATGGATTTTAGGCACACGTAAATAATGTAAAGGTGCTATAGAAATCCTATCTGATTTATGAAACTTAACTCTGGTTATTTAACGAATTGCAAAACAGATGAGCATAAAATGCTTACTCTACAAATGTTGAAATCTTAAGAAGATCTAAAAGTGATGTCACTTTTTAAGTTCAATAGCTATCATTATTAATCACTATTTTTAACACGCACAAAAGGCAAAAGATCTTCAAGAATTGTTTCGTGATAATGTTCTTGAGGATAATGACCAACATTGTTAAGTTTAATCAAACTCCCTTTTTCCAGGGAATTTACAAAATCTTGAGCTATATTTATAGGTAGCCAAGGATCTATCATTCCCCAGAGGATTAAAATTTCTTGGTGCAATTCTTTAAAGCCTAATTCGATTTCTGTCATGGCTGAATGCAACTGCAAATTACGGATAGTTGCTAGGAGACTTCTTCCAGGAGCAGAACTTTTCAAAAAGGGTTTACGATAAACATTTAAATGTTCTTCTGTAATGACGTAACGACAGCCACCTTCTAGAGTCCTATCAACTAGGAGCGGATCTTGAGTTATCATGTCACCAACAAAAGGTAATCCCATTTGTTGAATTTTCCAGGGTAACTTCGCCTGACTGGAAATTGGTGTGTTAAGTATGGTTATATTGGCAATTTGTTCTGGATGACGCAAGGCATATTGTAAACCAACAGAACCTAAAAAGCCTTGCACAACTAAAGAAAAACGTTCAAGTTCTATGGATTTTATAAATCCTTCTAAAGCTGTCACAAAAGCATCAGGTGTATAAGCGAAATCTCTTTTGTCTGGTTTGGAAGAAAAACCAGAGCCAATCCAATCAGGGGCTATTGCTCTTGTTCCTTGGTTTGCCATAGCTGGCAGAATATTGCGCCAACTGTAACTTTGTGATGGTAAACCATGTAGCAGTAAAACAGGAAGTAACTCAGTTCTACCAGTAGATTCTGCTTCCCGGTAAAACCATTCTAAGGAGCCGACTTGAATTTTTTTTTCTGTTATTGGCATTTTAATTTACAAATGAAAAGTTTTAAACAAAGGTGTTAAGAAAAAAAGAAAGAAATTTGTTATTGATATTGAGCATTGGTTTCACCTCACCCCCATCCCCTCCGCTTAATTCAAAGGAGGGCTAGCGAGTGAGATCGTTTTCTGACTAAGTAATTAAACCAACCTGAGATGAATGGACTTATTGGGAACCTCGTAGGTAGATTTTGTTTTTTCAATCACGACTGTTTATCCTCAGATTAAGATGAGATGAACAATTATGATTAATTAGGAATAATCATCTCACGAATTGCGTAAGCTGTCGCTGGTGCAAGTAAAACGCCATTGCGGTAATGTCCAGTCGCAAGGAGGATGTTATTATATCCAGGCAGTTTACCAATCACAGGTGCTGGACGTCCTTCAGGACGGGGACGTAATCCTGACCAAGTACGGATAGTTGTCGCTGTTGCTAAGCCTGGGCAAAAGGCGATCGCTTGTTGTCTAACCAACTCCAACAGTTCTTTATCAGCGATAATTTCATCTTTGTTGCTCGCAAATTCAACCGTTGCACCTATCCAGTAATCCCCACCACCGATGGGGACAATATGCACATCATCACCTGTAATCACCGGTTGAAAGTCGCAGTTTCCAAGAGAATATCCTAAGCGAAGACACAAAGCTTGTCCTAGCACAGGGCGAATATCAACCATTTGCTCTAATTGCGCACTCAATAAAGAAGAACCCAACCCAGCCGCGACAACAAACCAATCAGCTGTAATCTTTCCGTCTGTCGTCTGAAGTTGGTTGCAATATTTTTCGGAACCTCTTTCTTGAGAAGGAGACAACGGCTGGGGTTCGATAGCCAAAACCTGAACACCAAATTTGAAATCAACACCGTTATGCTTTGCAGCATCAACCAAAGCTAAGGTGAGGGAAGTGGGATCAACTTGGCGATCGCACGCAGAGTAAACAGCGCCCACCATCCTTTCGTGATTAACCTGAGGACAAACTTGCTTGAGTTTATCAGTATCCCAAATTTCTAGGGAAAAACCTTGAGATTGGCGAATTTCTTGCAACTTTTCCCATCGCGAGATCTCCTCATCTTCTTTTTCTAAGCAAGACATAGAAGGTTCAGGTAGCAGCATGAGGATTCCCTGACGATTGAAGTGAATTTTACGATTTGTGAGCGCTTCTAGTTCACTAATCAGAGTTTCATAAGCCAGGATACTTGTTCGTCGCATCTGCCAAGCCTTCCCCTTGGTTTTTTGGCTGATGATACCCATCAAAACACCCAATGCTGCTCCTGTAGAAGCAAGTGCTGGTGGTTGTTGGTCAACAACTGTGATTTTTAGCCTGTTTACTTTACTAAGTTCATAGGCGATTGCTGCCCCAACCACGCCGCAACCAATGATAACTACATGAGTCATTGTTTCTACAACACAACAGACACAACATGGGGAAGTGGGGGGTACAACAAGAGCGAGGAAGGGAAGGAGGGAAAGAACGAAGGAAGGCAAAAGTTAATGCTCAAAAATTCTTTTCCCTAACTCGCACACTCCCAAATTCCTTTTTCCCTCACTCCCTATCTTCCTCTTCAGCCTATCACGCTTAGCTTTCTTCTGACGACGGGCTGCTGTTTGTTGGAACCAGATCTAAGAATTTGTCAATGTCTGCGAAAGCAGCGAAAGAACTATTCAAGGCACCATTAATGTTACCAACTTCAGCGGCTTTGTCGATTTTTATCAGCTTATCTAATAAATCACGCACTAACTCACGCCCTGCTGGTTGGTCTTTGGATAGCAGATTGGATGTGACATAGTTCATTGACAGCCTTGCTTCTGCCATAGGACCGTGTGTGAAGTTTCCAACATTCACCCACTGTTTTGTTTGGATGAGCCTTTGCAGTTCTTGTGAGCGTTTTTGTACAGCCTGAATCTCAGGAACGTATTCCTGAATTTTCGCCAGTTTTTCTTGTGTGTATGTCGGAGGTGGTGTTGCGACACCAGGACCACCACAACTAATCAGAAAGGTTGCCACCAATACCAGAAATAATGACAAAATTGAGCGTTGACGCGCCATAAGCTAAACTTATTTTATTTATCAATGATCAGTGTCATTTTAGATCGCTGGCGTATCACATCGTTCTTATTTAAGACGGATTTGCTGAAAATCTTGTATCTTCATAGAATTTTTTCTGTTAAAGGTACATTTTGATGTTATTTTCGTCAAAATTTGAGTACAATTGCTTAACATATATATACTATGACAAAAACCGTCTCTCCCTCACACCCCTGGTGAAATAGCGACATAGGAGTGTTTTCGTGAACGCAGCTGAGATGGCAACAAACCTTGAATTCGCCAGCAAGATTGCTACCGTAGTTAATTTATTCAAATCTGAGTTTCCAGATGCTAGATCAGATCTCAAACCTTGGAAAAACGATCCCCAAACCAGAGAGTTAGTCGATCCAGATTCCATAGACATCGGCTTTCACTTCCCTGGGGTCAGTAAATCATGGCAAAGCCGCAGTATATTAATACAAATCCGTTTTTATCAAGACCTTTTAAACGATTCACGTCGTGCAATTGGCGTAGAAGTTGCTGGTTTCAGCCATCTTGGTGAACAGTGGCGAATTTCCACAGTCGAAAACTGGAGTTTTGTGGGAACATCTTTGCCTTCGCCACAGATTGGAGAAAAACTTAAACAGTTTTGCAGGCACGTACTGGAAATTTTTAACTGTGCCCCTCTGCCTGATAACTAATATTGACACTTCGGATTACCGTTAATTATGCTTTTGCTGAAACTATTCGTTTTCTGGAGATCGAATGCATAACTAAACTTTTTGCCAGTACACCTCTCCAAAAATGATTTTTAGTGCAAGCGCGGGGTATTGGTTTCATAGCCATTTTTGGAGAGGTCTAGTAAAGAAATAGCCCTCTTGTCATTAACGAACAAGAGAGCTAGAGTGTGGTGTGAGGAGCAAACTAAATGTTTGCTTATACAAGTGTAGCAAACGAGATATGAGATTTTGGTGATCGAGATCTTAGAATCACCGTAATTTGACGCAGCTGCCGTCCAGACATTCTATGAATTAATGAAGCTTCAGCGCTAATGTTAAGCCATCTGCAATTGGCACCATGCTTATTGCGATGCGTGAATCATGATGCAGTTTATGATTAAAAGCGCGTATACTATTGGTTATTTTATCTTGCTCTTGGGGATTTGCGACTCGTCCTGACTGTAAGACATTATCGATCGCAATCAACCCACCTGGACGCACAAGTTGTAGAGAACGCTCGTAGTAGTTCTCGTAGTTGTTTTTATCTGCATCAATGAAGGCAAAATCAAAGGTGCCTGCTTCTCCAGCAGTTATGAAACGATCCAGACTCTCTAGCGCTGGGGCTATATGTAGTTCAATTTTTTGTGCCACTCCTGCTTTGTGCCAATAATTCAGGGCGATCGCCGTATACTCCTCACTGACATCACAAGCAACAACCTTACCCTCAGCTGGCAATGCCAACGCCACTACCAAAGAGCTATAACCTGTAAAAACACCTATATCTAAAGTTTTCTTTGCTCCCATCAACTGCACCAGCAGTGCCATAAATTGTCCTTGTTCTGGAGCAATCTGCATTCTGCTATGTGGATGCTGTGCTGTTTCCTCCCTCAATTGTACTAATACTTGTGGCTCTCGCAATGAGACTGAGTGCAAGTACTCATAAAGATTTTCATCGAGTCCTAAGGTTTTATTTGACATATTTTCCTAATTGCTAAGGAGAACTGAAACTGCATAAGTTAAATTTCCGTAATTCTATTAAAGCTAGAAAAGCTTTGTTTAGTAGTTCTCACTACTGTTGTAAAGCAAGATGTATCTAGAAAAGAGTATTTTCCATTCAAAATTATCTGGATGTAGATCCGCGCTTCGGTACAAAACAAGACCTGATCGACCTAGTAGACGCAGCCCATCATAGGGAAATCCGAGTATTTCTTGATGTCGTCGCTAATCATTCCGCAGACAACTGGTTTTACCCAAATCATGACTCATACCATTATTCCAATGACCAGCAGTTTCCTTTTGGTGGATGGCGGCCAGAAGACAGACCAATTCCCAAAGAACTAAGAAACGAAAATTACTATCATCGCCGAGGTGAGATTAACAATTGGGATGGTTATCCAGAAACTCAACATGGCGATTTCTTCTCTCTCAAAGACTTCAATAACGATGACGATCCAGATGGACTAAAGCTTCAGGATATTCTCATCAAAGCCCATTGTTACTGGATGCGTGAGGCAGATATTGACAGCTTTCGCTTGGATGCAGTCAAACATATGGGAGAGTTAACAATTTCCCGGTTTTGCTCAGCTATTCGTCAATATGCTTACCGCTTGGGTAAACGCTGGTTTTTCTTGTATGGCGAGTTAGTTGGTGCGGATGACGCTATCCATCGCTATACAAGTCCAAATACACCTACCCAAGTTGATAGCAGAACAATCTTGTACCCTAGCTTTTTCTCGCATTTTAGATAGTGAAGAGATTCTGATTGCCTACAACACCTCCACCACTGAACGACGCAGTGATTTCGTGATTGTAGACAGTACCATCCAAAAAAACGGTGGCACAATGAAGTTTCTTTACGGTAAGGAGGGAAGCGTTACTGTAGAAAAACACCCAGATCCGGGTAATCCATGCTTATTTGTACACATAGATCTTGAACCGATGCAGTTTGTCATTCTCCAACAAACTAGGTAAAAAATGTATCTCCGATAAGGTATTTACTTTCAGGTGCGTTAGCTTAAGCTAACGCACCTGAAAACTATTTATCAGAAATTTTCAAATTTCATAATTTTATACAAATTTCAATAGAAATACCAGTATGATTCGTCATTTTAACAATGCAGCTTAGCAACTGGCTGCATGACGTTATTCTCAGAATTTTACTAACTAAAGTGTGCAGGAAAACAGCATATAATACTTATAAAAGTATTTTGTTACAAACATAGATGCAGATATTTCTTAAAGATAAATATCTTCATTTTTAGTAATCATGTCAAAATTTCATCACTTTCTTGATTAAGCTATCTTCTATTTTTTGTTGAAAAATAGTAAGATAACATACAATTTAAAATTAAACTTTACTGTATTTTCAGAAGGGGAAGTTATGAGCCGTCCTATAATTCTTGGTATTGTTGGCGACAGTGCTGCTGGGAAAACAACACTGACTAAGGGGATTGCTCAGGTTCTTGGACCGGAGAATGTTACGGTTATTTGTACAGATGATTATCATAAGTACGACCGTAAGCAACGTGCTGAAATTGGTATCACTGCTCTTCATCCTGACTGCAACTATCTCGATATTATGCAGCAACACCTGTCGCAACTTAGGACAGGACAGCCAATTCTGAAACCTGTATACAGCCACACAACTGGTAGCTTTGAGCCACCAGTTTATATAAAACCAAATAAATTTGTGATTGTGGAGGGATTACTGGGTTATTCTACTCGTGGTGCTCGTGACTCCTACGATGTGAAAGTTTACCTTGCTCCCCCTGAATCTGTGCGTGCTCAGTGGAAAGTCAAGCGGGATACCCAAAAACGAGGGTATACAGAAGAACAAGTGCTTGAAGAACTTAGAAAACGCGAACCAGATTCTGAGCAATTTATCCGTCCACAACGTCAATGGTCGGATATTGTGGTGAGTTTTTACCCTCCAAATGACGAAGTGGAGCAAATTAATGGACACCTAAATGTACGTTTGGTACTGCGTCCGACAATTCCTCATCCAGATTTTCTCCAGATTATCAATTACGGCGATGGTCATTTAGAGTCAGCAATCCGCTTGGGATTAGATCGGGATATGAGCAAACCAGTTGATGTTCTGGAAGTAGATGGTCATGCCACTTTGGAACAGGTCAATAAGTTAGAACATATTATTTGTGGTGATATGCCTCATCTCAAGAGTATATGCGATCGCGAAGGAAACCCAGAATTGGGCAAAGTCGCTGGTACAACAGGAGAAACCATCCAAAGTTACCCGCTTGCCCTCACCCAACTATTAATTACGTATCATATGCTCAAAGCAACACAAAATTATCAGTAGAAACCAGTAGAAAAAGCAAAAACAAGCGATAAAAATAAATATTCTGTCAAATCTTTAGATGTTTTCAGAATTACAGGGGATAACTAGGAATAAGTCTATATATGATGATTTTTCCCCTGTATTTAGTCTATGACTTATAGCCTGAGAATTGCCGATATACCTGTGACTGAGCGTCCGCGTGAGCGGCTGTTAACGCATGGCCCAAAAATTTTAGCTACAGCCGAGTTAATAGCAATTCTGCTAGGTACTGGTCAAGGACACGGAAAACTTTCTGCCGTGGGTCTAGGGCAATATATTTTACAGCAACTGAGCAAACACCAGCGAGACCCCTTAGCAGTTTTGCGAGATGTCAGCGCCGCTGAGTTGATGCAAATTCCGGGTGTAGGTCCAGCAAAAGCGACGACTGTCTTGGCGGCGATTGAATTAGGGAAACGAGCCTTTCAATCCCGTCCAGGAGAACGCACGTTAATTGATAGTCCCGCAGCTGCGGCGGCGGCTTTGAGTCAAGATTTAATGTGGCAAAATCAGGAGCGTTTCGCGGTGTTATTGTTAGATGTGAAGAATCGCCTGCTTGGAACGCAAGTGATTACCATTGGTACAGCTACGGAAACCTTAGCCCCTCCTCGGGAAATTTTCCGTGAAGTGATTCGCCAAGGAGCAACACGAGTTATAGTGGCACATAATCATCCGTCCGGAAATGTGGAACCGAGTCAAGAAGATATTGAATTGACGCGACAGTTGTTAATGGGAGGACAATTTTTGAGCATTCCTGTTTTGGATCATCTGATTTTAGGCGATGGTAATCATCAAAGTTTGCGAGAGATTACAACATTATGGGAGGATTGTCCGCAGGGAGATTAGATTTTTTGGAAAAATTTGGTTTAAGGTTCTTTAGAACGGCAGATGCACACACCCTGACGCAGATGAGTACAGATCATTTATCTGCGTGTATCTGTCTTTATTTATGGTTTCATAATTAGAAAAAAATTATCTGATTGTTGGTAATTATCAATTAAGCTAACGTGATTTATTTTTTAGTCGTTAATTATTATTCTACTAATCTCATTACTAAATTGATTAGTTCTCTCCCGAGTTATGACAGTTATGATTATAAAGTGGTCATCGTTAATAACTCTCCCGATGACAACTCTATATATAATCTAAAAAATGAATCGGTAGTCATTTTTAATGCTGAGAGTAATCTTGGCTTCGGTGGTGGTTGCAACTTCGGACTGAAATGGATTTATACCCAAGATTCCCAAGGAATTGTCTGGATAATTAATCCAGATGCTTATTTTGTAGAAAATACTATAGAGAAAGTTCCGTTATTCTTTGAAACTCATCCCAATATTTCTCTGCTTGGAACAATTGTTCATACTACGACAGGTGAAGTTTGGTTTGCCGGTGGTCGCTTTATTCTCTCAACAGGAGCAATTGTCACTCAAGATTTGTTGACGAATACAGATACAGATTATGTTGTTTGTGATTGGATTACAGGTTGTAGCTTGATAGTTAATCTTCGGAATTTCGATGATTGTCCTCAGTTTGATCCAGCTTATTTTCTCTACTATGAAGATTTTGACTTTTGCCGACGTTATGCCAATCAAGGACATTTGATTGCAGTGACTAAGCAGTTTGGTGTCATACATCAGCCCTCTTCAATTACAAATCGATATGTTTTTAGGAAAATAAAAAATAGTACTTATGGTTATTTGTTATCTTTAGATAGATATACAAATCAATGGATTGTCAAGATTAGATTGCTTCGCTTGATTTCTCATGCTCTGGTTTTGATGTTTGTCAAACCTCAAGTAGCATTTGGGAAATTTGCTGGACTGTTGATGTATTGGAGGCGTTAAGCGAAGCTCTACCGAAGGTAATCGCTAAGGGCGTGAAAGCTTTCTCTCTAATGCTAGGCTAAGGTCATAGCGTAAAATTCAAAAACCCACAGACTCGTGTTATGGTTGTACAGATTACACCCCGTCTTTACTCGATAGAGGAGTATTTTGCAATTGAGGAAAACACCAATTACCGCACCGAATACCGTGATGGAGAAATTGTTCCCATGACAGGTGGTTCGATTAACCATAATCAAATCGTTGTTAACTTAATAGTGACTCTTGCCCTTAGCCTGACACTCAAAGAGCAAAATTACCATATTTATGCTAATGACCTAGGCTTGTGGATTCCTCGTTATCGCCAATATGTGTATCCAGATGTCTTAATTATCAAAGGTGAACCGATTTTTGAGGAAGGACGTACTGACACTATACTTAATCCCTGCATTATCTTTGAAGTTTTCTCTAAATCTAGCAGTAGCCGGGATCGGGGTGATAAATTCACATACTATCGTTCTATTCCTCACTTTCAAGAATACATTCTCATTAATCAATATCAAGCCCATCTTGAGCAGTTTAGTAAAACCCCAGAAAATAACTGGCTATTTAGTGAGTCTGATGCTGAGGATGGAGTTTTGACTTTAAATTCGGCTAATTGTCAAATCTCACACCGTCAGATTTATGAGCGGGTTAATTTTCATATAAATGACTAATATATTATTTAACCTATCTATTGTTTTTTCTCAACCGACAGGTATAAGCAACTATGCAAAAAATCTTTTTCCTTTTTTAAAAACTCTTAACCCCACCCTCTTAACTGCTCAAAATTACCCTGAATTTAACTGTTATTCTATACCAGATAATCTAACTCCTGCACAAGGAACAAAAGGACATTTTGATCGCCTTGTGTGGACACAATTTAAACTGCCAAAAATCTATAAAAAGCTGAAATCCCAACTTATCTTTTCTCCGCTTCCAGAAGCGCCCCTTTATAAGAATTGTCGTTTTATCGTGATGGTTCACGACTTAATCCCGTTGCGCTTTCCCAAACTTTTGTCACCGTTAACACAATACTCGCGGTACTACATTCCTCAAGTTCTCGCCCAAGCGCAACATATTATCTGCAACTCTCACGCTACAGCAAAAGATATCACCGACTTCTATCACATCAGCGCCAGCAAAATAACTGCTATTCCTCTTGCGCACGACGCCAATCATTTTCGCCCAACTCATTTAGATCATAGCGGACAAGATACCCAACCTACAAAACCCTATTTTCTCTACATTGGGCGACACGATCCCTATAAGAATCTGCACAAACTTATTACCGCCTTTGCAGCATTATCTCACAATCGAGACTATGAATTGTGGTTAGCAGGACCACAAGATAAACGCTTTACTCCTTTGTTGCAAACCCAAGTTCAGGAATTGAAGATCACCGATAAAGTTCAATTCCTCAACTATGTTCCCTACAGTGAATTACCCAAAATTATTAGTGGTGCGATCGCCCTCGTCTTTCCTAGTCTTTGGGAGGGTTTTGGTTTCCCAGTTCTCGAAGCAATGGCTTGCGGTACTCCTGTGATCACCTCCAATCTCTCATCTTTACCAGAAGTGGCTGGTGACGCTGGTCTTCTCATCAATCCTTATAATATTGAGGAAATGACTCAAGCTATGGAAACAATTGCAACTGATTCGGTATTACGTCAACATCTTTCAACTCAAAGCATCAATAGGGCTAGTCAATTCAGTTGGGAAAAAACAGGACTTGCTACTGTCGAAGTTTTATCACGCTACCTTTAAAACCCATTGGTCAACTTTTTGTTAATGCCTAAGTCCTAAATACATCAATATAGATAAAAACGCCTCAAAATCAGTATTTGCAGGACAAGCAAATCATCAATTTTACCCTTACCAGATATACCTTTTGGCTGGTTATGAGCCGAATTTTTGACAAAATCCGATGAAATGAAATCACTTCATCAAGAGTTTAATAGCTGCTTAATAGTATTTTACAGAAAAGTATAAAAAAATACAAAATAAAACAGTTTAGTAACATTTTAAGAACTGGTTAAAAAATGAGAAGATACTCAAGAAAATAAAAAATAGCCAGTTAATAAGCTTGTTTTTGAATTGTGGTCAGAAAATAATTTCTAACCCTGATTTTGAGATAGCTTTGCAACAAGGCCATAAAAATGACAAACATACAGTGTGTCTTCCCCTAATATATGATTTTGCTTAAAGTTCACAACAGGCGTAAAAATATTCTCCGAATGTATAAAAAAGGGGGAGAATTACTGACATGAAGCAATCTAAGACTCATAGAAAACGCGGAATTTTGCTGACTCCTGCTGGACTGAATCGGCTACAAGAAGCCATTATGGCTGTAGAAAGGGTGGAGAATCACGGCGATCACCTAACTTTAGACGAACTGAGCGATCGCATGAATGTTTCTACCAAAACACTAAGCCGATTGTGGTCTTTGCACACAGGTGTAGACCAAAAAACTCTAAAACTATGCTTTAGCGCTTTTAACCTGGAATTACATGAGCAAGACTATACAATTCTGAATGAAAATGAACACGACAGCAGTGAAACTTCGCAAGCGCTTTCGCTCTCGTCAGATACACTGGACCTAAGATCGTCCCAGTCTTTATCCATAGACTCATTTGTTAAGTTTGGGCGTGAGCAACTTAAAAATCTTTGGTCATACCCGGATGGTCCTGTCCCTTTGGATTCTCCTTTGTATATCGAACGTCCCCCAATAGAGGAACTAGTTTATCAGGAAATCACTCAACCGGGCTGCGTGATTCGGATTCGCGCCGCCAGACAGATGGGTAAGAGTTCTCTCGTGCTGCGGCTATTAGCCTTTGCACATAAGCTTGGGTATCGCACAGTGAATCTGAATTGCAACCAAATTGATTCCGACTGTCTGACTGACTTAAATAAGCTGTTACGTTGTCTTTGCTGGCGAGTAGCAACAGAATTAGGCATGGATCCCAACTTGAATGACAGATGGGATGAGGAAGTTGGTTGTAAGTTGAATAGCAGCTTTTACTTCCAAAATTATTTGCTCAAACAAAGTCAAAGTCCAGTGGTTTTGGTATTTAACGAAGTTGACCGCTTTTTTGAACATCCTCAGATTTGTGACGAGTTTTTTGCGTTGTTGCGTTCGTGGTGCGAGGAAGCACGACAAAATCTCAATTGGCAAAAGTTGAGGTTAGTAGTGGTTTACTCTACACAAGAGTATGTCACCCTGGATATCAACCGCTCTCCATTTAATATTGGACTACCCATTCGTCTTGTGGAATTTACTCACCCGCAGGTAAAAGAGTTAGCTAAAGCATATGGGCTAGACTGGAGTACTGGTAAAGAATCTGGCTCACTAATATCACTTGTGGGAGGTCATCCGGCACTCATTCAGCTTGCTCTGTATTATATTCGTTGTCAGGAAATGACTTTAGAAGAACTGATAGAGGAAGCTCAAGCCAACGGTGGCATTTACCGTTATCATTTATGGCGACACTGGATAAAACTACAAGAAAATCCTGAGTTGGCTAAGACTTATGCTGAACTAGTAACGGCAAAGCAAGCTATTTATGTTAATCCTATTGAAACTTATAAACTTGAAAGTTTGGGATTAATTCGCTTAGAGGGCGATCACATTCTCCCGCGTTGCGAACTCTACCGCGCTTACTTTGAAAAACAATTAGTGACAGCGACAACTCGAATTTAACCAGTTAACAGTTATCAATTATCAGTTATCAGGGAGCATCCTAATGGATGATTACTCTTCCTTAGTGAACCACATGGCTTCAAACGTCGTTAAAGATGCTAGCATTGAGCCGCCAATCCAAGCGAAATCTTTCCTCTGGGGAGGGGCGACGACTTTAACTGTGATTCCTGAGGGCGCAAGGGAGCGTACTGTCTTCTCCAGTCGGTCAAGCAACCGCTCAAACATACTTAGGACAACCTATAAGAGTAGGAAAGACCACACTAGGTGCATTCTCTCCAGCAAATCCTACTTTAATTAAACCTCCGGTTATGTCTAGAACTATGGCTTTTTTCTTCAGATTTTCATCTCTTTTGCTATTAGTTGTCTGAGTTGTCTTTGATTGCTTCAGCTCATAAGAGCTAAACGAGCGATCGCTTTCACTAACCTCAATCAGTGTTTCTATACCCGACAATGTTTCTGTGGTGAAACATTAGTTGTACAAAGCTGTGAGTAGAAGTTGCCTTAACTCCGTATATACAGAATCTCGCTTTTATAGTGGAAACACAAGGACACATAAGACAGTTAAGCAGATAATTAAAAAGATTTTAATAACCTACAGTTAAGACAGTTAAGACAGTTAAGACAGTTAAGCTACAAACAGGCAAATCATGTAGTTATAAAAGTGATAAATTATTAAGTCAGATATATCTACAAATTCCTAATACTTGTGTTAAATTACGATTTTGCAATCACACTTTGAGATGAGATACCAGGTTGGTGGCAGTCTCCGCAGTGACGATCCTAACTACGTTATCCGTCAAGCAGACGAAAAACTTTATGCCAGCCTGAAAGCTGGCGATTTTTGTTATGTCTTAAATTCTCGCCAGATGGGCAAGTCATCCTTATTACAACGCACAAGTTCTCGCCTCAGAAAAGAAGGGCATAGCTGTGCTTACTTGGATGTCACCCGATTGGGTAGCGAAAATACCACACTGGAACAATGGTACAAAGGTATCATCGTCGGCTTGTTTTACGACTTAAATCTGGCAGAACACGTCAACTTTAAGCAATGGTGGGAAAGCTGCGCGGGTATTTCCCCAGTGCAAAAACTAGACCAGTTTGTTGAAGAAGTTTTGCTGCCAAATGTTCAAAACGAACGGATTCTCATCTTTATTGATGAAATTGACAGTTTCTTGAGTTTGAGTTTTCCTGTCAGTGACTTTTTTGCTTGGATTCGTCATTGCTATAATCAGCAGGCACATGACTCGAAATTCCAACGCTTGGGATTTGCACTGTTTGGAGTAGCCAGTCCATCTGATCTGATTGCCGACAAACGCCGGACACCGTTTAACATTGGGACAGCGATTGAGTTGTGTGGCTTTCAACCACATGAAGCAACACCATTGCTCAAAGGGTTAGAGGAAGTCGTCAGCCAAAGCGAAGCCGTGCTGCGAGAGATTATTTACTGGAGTGGGGGACAACCGTTTCTGACTCAAAAGCTTTGTCAGTTGATTGTCCGAACAGCATTAGATACATCAAGCAGAATAATTGATTTACCGCCAGCAAGTGCGGCAGATTGGGTAGAAAAATTAGTGCGATCGCACATCATCCAACACTGGGAATCAAAAGACGAACCGGAACACCTGCGCACGATTCGCGATCGCCTCCTTTTCAACGAACAGCGGGCAGGACGGTTATTGGGTTTATATCAGCAGGTATTGCAAGCACAAGAGAATCAAACATCTGGCGTACTTACCGATGATAGTCGAGAACAGACAGAACTTTTACTATCCGGATTAGTCGAGAAACACAACGGCTATCTGAAAATAAAAAATCCCATCTACCGCAGTGTCTTCGATTCTGAATGGGTCGTAAGGCAGTTAGACAATCTGCGTCCTTACTCTCAAGCATTCAATGCATGGGTAGCATCTGGTTATCAAGATGAATCACGTCTGCTGCGGGGGCGAGCGTTACAAGAAGTTTTAGACTGGATTGGGCGCAAAAGCCTCAGCGATTTGGACTATCGATTTTTAGCCGCCAGCCAGGAACTGGAACGTCGGGAAACTGAGCAAAGACTGAAAGCTGAGCGGTTGAGAGAAGCAGAAGCACGATTAGCGAGTGAGCGAAAAAGTGCCCGTCGTCAGAGGCAATTACTGGCAGTAGTGAGTCTAGCTCTGATAGTTTCTACGGTGTTAGGAGTAATAACGCTTATTGCCTACCGTGAATCTGCTTTAAATGAAGTTCGGGTAACTGCCGTTGCCTCCAACGCAAACTTTACCTCAAACCAGCATCTTGATGCGTTGGTGCAAGCGATTCAAGCACGCACAAAATTTCAACGCCTCTGGCTACTCGATCCATCAACAAAATCGGCGCTAGATCAGCAAACGCGCAACGTGCTAGAACAAGCAATCTATGGTGCAGATGAGGTAAATAGTATAGTAGCGCACGAGGGAGGAGCCTTAGCCGTTGACCTGAGCAAGGATGGAAAGTGGATTGCTAGCGGTGGTACAGACCGAACCGTTCGGCTTTGGAAACGTGATGGAACCCTAGTTCACATCTTACCCCACAATCTTACCATAAATGCTGGCATATATAGTGTTCAATTCAGCCCGGATAGCCAACGGGTTGCTGCGGCTGGGCTAGATGGCGTGGTGCAACTTTGGTCAGTGGATGGTACCCCATTGGCAACAATGAAAGGACACACGGCTGGTGTTTGGCAAGTATCATTTAGCCCGGATGGACAGATAATTGCATCTGCCAGTGGGGATCAAACAATAAAGTTGTGGAAGTTAGATGGCACCTTGATCAAAACGCTAAAGGGACATAAGGCAGCCGTTTGGAGATTTGCGTTTAGTCCCGATGGAGAGATTATGGCATCTTGTAGTGTGGATGGTACCATTAAGTTCTGGAGCCGAGAGGGTAACCTGATCCGAACCATACCAGTAAGCAAGGCAACAGTTTGGGCGATAGCCTTCAGCCCCGATGGGCAAACCCTGGTCACTGGCAGCGCTGACAAGCTTGTCAGGCTGTGGAGCCGGGAAGGAAAGTTACTCAAAACTTTTGTGGGGCACACAGCAGAAGTTAATCAAGTGGTGTTTAGCCGTCAGGGGCAGACTATTGCCTCAGCAAGTGGTGATAAAACCGTGAAACTTTGGTGGCCAGACGGCACTCTGCGAAGAACCTTACTCGGGCATCGCTCGCAGGTTCAAGCAATTGCATTCAGTTCTGATGGTCAGATGATTGCCTCTAGCAGCTATGACGGTACAGTCAAGCTCTGGAAAGACTCGCCTTTTTTACATCGCCTGTACGGTCATCAAGATGTGGTTTGGCGAGTTGTTTATGCTCCGGGCACCCGATCCAATGAGTCTCTCCTTGCTAGTGTTGCGGGGCAAGAAATTAAGTTATGGCGAGCAGATGGCTCTTTAGTTAAGACCGTTGTGTTAGATAGGAGTCAGTTGTATGATGGTGTCTTTAGTCCAGATGGGCAGACTCTTGCATTAGCAACTGCCAGTAGCGATATAAAACTCCTCAACCTTGCGAATAACAAAACTGCGATTCTGCGCGGTCACAATAATGCAATCTTATCACTAGCGTATAGCCCTAATGGGCAATTTCTAGTGTCGGGAGGTGAGGACCGTACCATCAAACTCTGGCAAAGTAACGCTTCTTTTAACTTTCAACTGAGTCAAACAATCCAGGCACATTCTGCGCGCATTTGGGATCTTGTTTTTAGTCCGGATGGTCAGTTCATTGCCTCCGCCAGCGCTGACGGTACAATCAAGCTATGGACTTGGAAAGATGTTAACCACCAAGCCCTCCAGCTTGACAAAACCCTCAAAAGACACAAGAGTGCCATTTGGGGAGTTGCTATCAGCCCCGATAGCCAACACATCGTCTCTGCCGGACGCGATGGTCAACTGCTGCTGTGGAATCGCAACGGTAAACTCGTTCAAGCTTTTGAAGGGGTAAGCGTTGGCTTAACGAAAGTTGCCTTCAGTCCGGATGGGCAAACAATTGCCGCAGGCGTTATGGACAACACGATCAAGATTTGGACACTAAAGGGCACTTTGCTTGCAACCCTCAGTGGGCACAACGGAGGTGTGGCAGCTCTTGTTTTCAGTCCGGATGGCAAAACCTTGGCATCTGGCAGCTATGACCAAACGGCGATTGTGTGGGATTTACAACAGATTCTCCACAGGGATTTAGTGAAATACGGCTGTGAGTGGGTGCGGGATTATTTGAAAACTCACACAGCAGTGGAGGACGGCCTTAGCAAAGCTGCGATCCAGAAGGATCGCTTTCTGTGCAAATGATACTTGATATTTCCTATGGCGGTTTATTGCCCCATTGCCCCCGAGTAAACCAAACCGCGTTGCATATCCATTGTTAAAATTGTTCCATCCCGAATCACTTGAGTTGCCTTTTTGACGCCAACGATAACTGGCACCCCAAGACGTAAGCCAATGACGGCTGCGTGACTAGTTAGACTTTCTTCCTCAGTAATAATACCGCCAGCTTTGCGAATTGCCTCAACAAAATCAGCACTCGTACCTGAGGCAACCAAAATATCTCCGTAATTAAAGTTACTAGCATCAATGCCAGTATGGACGACCCGGGCGCGACCACTGACAGAACCTTGTCCCAGTCCAATCCCCTGACCGAGTACCGCCGTCACAACTTCAACCTTAATCAAATCTGTAGATCCAGAAATCCCTTGGAGAGTCCCAGCAGTCATCACGACCAAATCTCCCTCAGACAAGAGTTCTCTTTCTTGAGCAACGTTAATAGCTGCTTGGAATGTCTGACCTGTGGAAGGGAGTTCTAACATCAACAACGGCTTGACTCCCCACACAAGTTGCAACTGTCGGGCGACATTCACATGAGGTGTTACTGCTAGGATTGGTGTTTTGGGACGAAACTTGGAGACATTGCGCGCTGTTGCTCCTGATTGGGTGAGAGTCATAATTGCTGCGGCTCCTAGCTGTTCTGCAATTTGACCGACAGCTTGGCTGATGGCATTAGGAATGGAATGTTTGGTATCTTTCGCCTGACTAGCGTTTGTGTTCAGCCACACCTCTTGTTCCATCCGTTCGGCAATTCGTGCCATCGTTGCTACAGCTTCTACTGGGAAATTACCGACAGCGGTTTCATTCGAGAGCATCACCGCATCTGTACCGTCTAAAATTGCATTTGCCACATCGGACACTTCCGCACGAGTTGGACGGGGGTTGTTAACCATGCTGTCTAACATCTGGGTGGCGGTGATGATGGGAATTCCCAAGCGATTAGCGGTTGCAATCAGCCGCTTTTGTAGTACTGGAACATCCTCTGCGGGTAATTCTACGCCCAAGTCACCTCTTGCCACCATAACGCCATCGCACAAACTCAGAACAGCTTCCATTTGTTCTATGGCTTCGTGCTTCTCAATTTTGGCAATGACTGGTACTTGTTTGCCCGTACTGGAAATGAGTTCTTTAATTTCTATCATGTCTAGGGGATTGCGGACAAAGGAAAGTGCCACCCAGTCCACACCCTGATCCAAACCGAACATGAGATCTTCTCGGTCTTTTTCGGTCATTGCTTTGACAGATAGGTAAACTCCGGGAAAGTTCACCCCTTTATTGTTTGAAAGTACCCCTCCTACAGTAACGCGACAGTGCAAATCTCCTTTTTCGCGGTTAATCTCTTCTACCAACATTTCTACACGCCCATCATCAAGGAGAATTCTTGCTCCTGCGGGGACTTCGTCTGCTAAATAATCGTACGTGACGCAGCTAATATCTTGTGTACCAACAACCGGACGATTGGTTAAGGTGAAGCGATCGCCCTTCACCACCACTATAGATCCGTTTTCAAACTTTCCTAAGCGAATTTTTGGTCCTTGCAAGTCTTGAAGGATAGCTACCGGTTGATTCAGTTCAAAGGCGGTTTGCCGAATGAGGCGAATATTACGCTGATGATCAGCATGACTACCGTGAGAGAAGTTTAGTCGCAACGTTGTCGCACCAGCTTCAATAATAGCTTTGAGCATTTCTGGGCTGCTGGTGGCGGGTCCAATCGTAGCAACAATTTTTGTTCGGCGTACAGAATCTTTTAATTGCATAAAAGCTAAATCAAGGGAGCTACTCTGGGAATTATCCTAAATCAAAGAGCACCAGTTGTCTGTTGTTGGTGAGTCAATCAATAATTGTCGCACATTCACCTGTCGGGGAATGTGGGCTTGCAGTTGATTTGATCAATACTCGATACTTACGAGCGTAGTACTCCATTGTTTCCCACCACACGCAAATTTATTATCCGTCATTTTGCATTGCAAAACTTCACTTTCCTTATAAAAAAGTGGCATTATCTAAATACTATCTCTCGTTAAAGCAACAAGGAGGTTCATAATGCTGACGTCGGAGGCAAAGAAGCCACTGACAGTTCCGCCAAAGGAATTTTTAGCGCCTCCGGGTGATTTTAATCCGACGCTGCTGATGTTTTTAGTAGCTGTGGCAATTCTTGTATTATCCAATTTTGGTTACTGGATCTGGCAATGGCCACACTGGTTATGCTTTTGTGCAAACACTCTTGCTTTGCACCTTGCAGGAACGGTGATTCACGACGCCTGCCATCAGTCTGCTCATCGTAACCGAGTCATTAACGCCATGTTAGGACATGGCAGTGCTTTGATGCTAGCTTTTGCTTTTCCTGTATTTACACGAGTACATTTGCAGCATCATGGTCATGTGAACCATCCCGAAGACGACCCAGATCATTATGTTTCCACAGGTGGTCCACTTTGGCTGATTGCGGTTCGCTTTTTATACCACGAGGTATTTTTCTTTAAACGGCAACTTTGGCGTAAATATGAGCTACTGGAATGGTTTATCAGTCGCTTGATTGTGATTTCAATCGTTTATATCTCAGTTCAGTATCACTTTTTGGGTTACATTCTCAATTTTTGGTTCATTCCAGCATTTATCGTGGGGATAGCACTCGGTTTATTTTTTGATTATTTTCCTCATCGTCCCTTTGCTGAACGCGATCGCTGGAAAAATGCTCGCGTCTATCCCCATCCAATTCTCAATCTCCTGATTATGGGTCAGAATTACCATTTAATTCATCATTTATGGCCTTCCATTCCCTGGTATAATTACCAGCCCACATATTATCTCATGAAGCCTCTTTTAGATCAAAAAGGCTGCTATCAATCTATAGGTCTTTTACAAAAGAAAGACTTTTTTGAATTTGTTTATGACATTTTTTTAGGAATTCGGTTTCATCACCACAAATCAACAAAAAAGGAGTAATTAAGTAGGTCACGCGCTCTTCGAGCTTAAATTCAAAATGCAAAATTCAAAATTCAAAAAAAAGATTCTTAATTTTGAATTTTGAACTTTGAACTTTGAATTGTTTTGTGACCTCCTGAGTGCAGCTTTGCTTCAACTGTGTCACAAAAGCGAAATCGCCTCAGCACACTCTGAACGAAACTTAAACTTACACTAAACCGTTTTGCTAGTTGTCGTTGAGAGCCTTCTTCATTGTTGTAAGCATCAATAATTTTTTGGCGTAGTTCGGTAGAGTAAGTTTTCATTTCGATACACGTTGATATAGTGGATTTACTCACACTATATTTCACTCAAGTGAAAACGGCTATAATCACGCTGATTCTACTTGTTCATCAACCAAAAGTTGATGAAAATCCAGAATCGCGTTTTTTGTGTTAGCTTCTTCGCCGTAAGCTCCGCACCATAAAAGTACTCACAAAGTCACATCACCAGTCAAGTTATTACCGACCCCAAGAACAGAAGATGATTGGATAATATCGCTGCCAGCACCACTATTGAAGAGGTTAGTATTAGGAGTGCGGGGGTTGTAGCTGCTGATGTCAATTGTCAATGGGTTGGGGAAGGCGTAAGCAATGTTCTCCCAAGGCACAAACTTAAAGTTGGTGTTGACGTTTTCACCATCGACAACCTTCGCAGGAAGATTTCTGCCATCCTGAGTAATAAACACACCATAGGGGAAGTTGGCACCCAATGGTACGTTGGTAACATCCGCACCATCTGACTCTTGAACGCTGTCAATTGTTCCATTGTTACCAACACCAAAACGACCCACGAAGTCATTTTGACCCTGACGATTATAAACTGCAAAGGTGCTGTCACCTTGGCTAGAAGCTAGCAGGTAACCTGTGCCATCTTTACCATAATAGATGGAAAGTCCTTCCACATCGTCTTCCACATAGCTGCCGCCTAAGTCTTTAACTTTATCAATCAACGTACCAGTTGCCCCGCCGTTTGGTTCTGCTTGATACTTCCAAATTCCTACATCTTCCTGACCAATGTAGAGGAAGCCAAGTTCTTGGTCTGCCACGGTTCCCTCAAGTTGGGCATCACGTCCAGCCGTCGTGGGTACTGTAAAATTACGTACTCTCTCAGCACCAATCTTACCATTACCTGCGTCAATCAATTTGTACTGTCCAACATCTCCAGTTTCTCTGCGATTGGCAAAGACGTAGTAATCATCTGTTACTGGACTATGGTACAAAGCTATACCATAAGCACTCCGCGATGATGGTGAGTAGGGAGGTTCAAAGGGTAAGGATTGGAATAAAGTACCAATGCTACTATCTGTGATATCTTCCAGGTATTGACCGGAGGCTTTGGCAGAGGGATTGATTTTGAAGATAGCCAGTTTATCGTTGTTTCGGTCTGTGGCCACGGCAATATCAACAGAATCACCGCCTAACTTAAAGCCATATTGCAGGTCAATATTGTTGTAACGGATATTACCTGGGTTAAATTCTTGTAACAGGTTACCAGACAAGTCATAAACTCGTAAACCTGCATTTTTGACTGCTGTGAGTACTAAGCTTTGTTCTGGATTAGAGGAATTTACGTAGATAGCGGGGTCATCCGCATCGGCGCGTTGGTCACGTGGTAAATTTGGGTCATTCAACAAGTCAGGACGGGTTTCTACAGTAGGTGCTACAGTAGGAACTAAGTCTGCATCCAAAGCGAGAATTTGAGTAAATTGAGTCTGGCTAAAGTTGTTGTCACTCACCAAAACGATCGACTGACGACCATCATCCAGTTTTGAACCAAAGGCAATGCCTTCAATATTATCTGTACCTGTAGGTAAGTTGAGTGAGTTCAGGTTTAACAGTAAACGCTTCTCGGCAGGTTTAATATCTGCTAGTTGTTCAGCACTGAGATTATTAAGAGAATCGTAAGACTTGATATCAGTTGCTCCTTGCAAGCTGACTTCGTAGATTTTGATGGTATTTCCAACCCCTGCAGAGAAAGAGCGCTCTAATGCTAGTAGTGTACCTCGGTTATCAAGTGCGAGTAAATCTACTAAGCCATTATCACCTGAACCAGTGGTGGGGTTTGGTGAAGTGGCGATAGCATCAGTATTATAAAGATATTCCTTTTCTGGCTGTCCGCTTACCAAGTTATATTGCAGAATACGAGAACGGCTTCCATCGGTGAGTGTAGCAGTAAGACCATCTTGGAACAGAGCGTTTTCTGTTGCTGTGTATAAGGTCTTTTGGTTAGGCGTAATGGTGAGACTCTCAAATGCCAAGTTGTTGCGAACACCTGATAGTTGAGTATCACCAGCATCGACAACACCGTTTCCATTAGTATCTTCCACGACGGGAAGAAACTTGCTGGGAACAGGTAAAGAACGTACTTGCTGTCCTGTGGTTAAAGAAAATTCATTGACGAAAGGATTTGTCACTCGACCTGCACTGACGTTAACCTCTCCTTCAGAAGAAATGAATACCGTATTATTTTTGGTTAAAGCAATGCCTTCAGGATCGAGACTGTTGAGTAGGAACTCTTTTCCATTCTCATCCTTGAGGGTAGTTACATCTGTGAATGCGACACTCAAGTCAGTTTTTTGAGGAGAGGGAGTTTCTAGGGTAAATGTGTAGAAGCGGGCGGGAGCAATTTGGGAGCGGTCATCTGAGATAGTATAGAAGCGATTATTTGCTGCATCATATGTCACTCCCGACAGTCCGCCAACGGGAGTTTGTTTTCCATCCAGGGTTCCAGCAGTACCATTGGGGACAAAGCCGGTGGGGAAGATTGTTTGTCCTAAAAAGTCTACATTTGGAATTGTCTTACCTGGTTCTGTGGGTGGTACCTGTAAATCAGCCCATACCAAGCGATGGTCAGAACTCGGTAAACCACCAGGTAAGCTAGAGTCGTAAGTACTCACCAGTGGGAACAGTCGATCAATGACTAACTCACCTTCGGCGCTGTCGTTAGAAGAAGCATTGAACTGTGAAAAGGGGACTGTGTTAGTGGTTACCATAATATTCGTCTGAATAAGCATCAACTGCAAAGACAAGCTTTAGATTTGGGACAATTAGCGATTTACAAATAACAAAATTGCGCATTCCTTCTATAAAGAAGGGCAGATTCTCAAATTATTACCATCGCTATTTGTATTAATTTCTATTCAGCACCATCAAATTATCTTAGTTACATTAAGAAGTAGATAGCAAAAGGTTAAGACATCAGTAAACTTGTAACGATCTTTACTTCTTTTGTTAATTAACCAGCGGAATGTGGAAGCTATGCTTATCTCTGCCGAGATGAAAAACACACATCCCCCACTTCTAAGAGTTGTGGAGGATCTTGTTTTGTTTTTCACGTTCATGCGTAGCCGGCAAGGTAGGGTTATGATTTACAAGTGTTATATAGGAACCCTGCCTGATTTATGAATAAAATTTCAGATAAAACCTTGAGAAAAGGGGCTTTTCAGTCTCAGTATGTTTTCAAAAATGAAATCAGAGTCCTATAGATTTAGTGAAGTTTTATAATCTTCGACTTTGCTATTGCGAATCAGTTGATGCTCTTTTCTCCAAGTTTGAGGAGGGATACCGTGATGTTGACGAAACTGGCGGGAAAAATGACACGCATTTTGATAGCCGAGTGCTAAAGCAATTTGCTCGATTGTTTGGTTAGTATCTTGGAGTAAAGAACGTGCTGCTGACATCCGGCGCTTGACAATCCAGTTGTTGACTGTTTCTCCTGTAATTTTTCCAACTCTGTTAGTCAAGTAAGCCGAAGAGTAACCAACTGCTTCAGCTACGTCACACAAAGTGATACCTTGGTCATAATTTGCCTCTATATAGTCGAAAACTTCTTTGAGTTGCGGTATGGAAGGAAAGATAGATTCTGAGTCCACTGATGAAGTTGTGTCTGTTACGACTGGTGCTGAAAAATTCTGGCAGCAAACAGTGTACCAGTGCTCCATAAGTTTTGTCTGCTTTTCTAATCTGACTGCTATGGCTTTCAGTAACTGCTGTACTGTACAAGGCTTGGTAATATAGTCATCTGCTCCCAATTCCATGCCTTTGCGAAGAGATTCGTTACCGGCGCTACCAGTGAGAAAAATAAAGGGTATAATTGCAGTCACAGGATCTTGACGGAGCGTTCTGAGAACCTCAAAGCCATCCATATCCGGCATCATAATATCGCAAATCACTAAATCAGGTAGATGCTCTTGTGCTTTTTGGATGCCAGTAGTACCATTTTCAGCATCTATCGTGTCGAAACCTTCCGCCTCAAGACCGTCTAAAAACATTTTACGGCTCATGGCATTATCTTCAATAATTAGTATTTTTTTTGGCGATTTGTTTATCATGTCCAATTGGTAGATTTGATGTCTTTTAGCTAAGAGTTAAGAGCTAAGCGATGGTAGATTGACAGTAAAAGTCGTGCCAAAACCAACCACACTTTCCACGGTGATTTCACCGCCATGTAGATCTAGGAGAGTTTTTACAATCGATAAGCCCAATCCAGTTCCAGGTATACTGTCAATATTGCTGCCACGATAAAATGGCTCGAATATTTGTTGTTGATCTACTACCGGAATACCAATACCTGAATCTTTAATCTGAAAAATTGTTTTTTCTTTTTCACAGCAAAGTCTAAAAGTCACCGCGCTATTACTTGGTGAATACTTGATAGCATTCGAGAGTAAGTTAGTTAATATATGGTGTAGCAGTTTTGGATCTAAATAACCAGTAGAACAGTCACCTTGGCTAAGAAATTTAATAGCTTTTTGGTTACCGTTTGCTATCTGTAGCTGTGCTACGATATCTGTGCAAAACCTCTCCAGGTTGAGTTGTCTTGGCTGACACTCCAGTCTTGCAGATTCCGCCTGACCGTATAATAGAATTTCATCTAATAATTCACTAATTTGCTGAACAGCAACTTGAATCAAATCCAGATACGAACGATTTTTTTCTTCAGTCCATTGGTGAATATGACGTCTGAGTAAATCAGCAGAAAATGAGACAATGTTGAGCGGAGTGCGGAATTGATGGCAAAACATAGAGACAAAGCGTTCTCTGAGTTCACTTAGTCGTTTTGCTTGCTCAAGAGCTTGATGAAGCTCTGATTCTGCCTGCTTATAATCTGTAATATCAATCGCTGTCAGTAATTCGACTGACTTATTTGCGAAATCCAGCACTCCATCCAGTACTCCCACTGTACAGGCTAGCCAGCGCTCCACACCATTTTTGGTTCTAATCTGCATCTCCTGATATTCACTGTAGCCTGCTCCATTCTGCTTGTGAACCTGCCTAAGCTTTTTGCTTGTAATAAGTCGGTTGATATCAAAGTTATTGAACAATTCTTTTTTTGGATAGCCAGTGAGGATCTCTGCTGCAGAATTGGCGTAGCAAATGCGCCCGTCGCTAATTAGAAAAATACTCGCTTCTGTAGTTTCTGCCAAAGTACGAAATCTGGCTTCATTGAGTTTAAGCGCTTCTTGTGTTTTTAGAGACTCAGTTACGTCCCAGATACTCCATACTCTACCGATAATTTTGTCTCCAAGCCGTTGTGGCTCAGAGTAATGTGCGAAGACTCTGCCATCCTTCAATTCCACCAAGTCATAGCTTTCTTTATCTGATTGAATAGGCATTTCCCAAACAGCCTGAATAAAAATCTCTGGATATTTAACTTTGTTCTCAAAAAAGCTTTTTGCTCGGTGACATTTCTTAGACAGGCTCACTGAGTTTGGACAAAGTTGCCACATCTCCATAAATTTCTGATTGTAGCAAAGGATTTCTCCTTCAATGTTGACTGCAAGTATGCCATTTGCAGTGGATTCCAACGTTGAACTAAGTAGGGAAAGAGATGTTTTTAGTTCGGTTTGTGTTCTTTGATATTCAATAACTTCTTGCTCGAACTCTTGTTTTGGATCAGAGGTTCTGTCAAGATACTGTTGTACGTTAAAGCCTACTAATTCATTACTACTACTACGAGCAAAGGCACAGGCAAATTCTTTGCCTTGATACTCTATATAAGTAAGGTTGATTTCTACTAGAAAGACTCGACTTGTTTTTGTTTGATATCTAGATTGAAAGGTGAGAGAACCTTGTTGCTTGAGTGCTGCCCATTTTTCTGACCAATCTTGTGCCGAAAAATCTACATCTATATCTTCCACTTTCATTCGGAGTAGTTCCTCACGGGAATACTCACTTATACGGCACATGGCATCATTGACGTAGATAATTTGTGCATTCAACCCCACGTAAAAAGCAGCATCTGCAACTTGATTAATAAGAAATTGTGCCAGCTTCAATTCCTCTTCAGGTTCGATTACTAATTGATAATCACTATCAAATAACATAGACCCACCAAAACTCATCACCCTTTGCTACCCCACTGTATAATTTTGAACTTTAAGGGTTTATAGACTTCTAAATCGAAATTTCATAAATTTGCTGTTACGTTTTATCTTCTGGACTACATAACTTTATCAAATCTTTTGAAAAATTAATATAAATTTACAATAAAGTTATGATTATTAATTTTTCTTTGTATGAAATATAACTACTTACTTGACACAACTTGAAACCATATGTTAAAGACGCTTACAAAAACTAACTTGCTCTATATTACGTATTAGTTATTACCTTTTGTTTTCTGTTTAACATTTGCTTTTTAATCTTGTAACTAGCCAAGAGTGCTATTAGCTTAAGGATTTCTGTTGGCTCATTAGTTGCAAAAATCAGTCGATTGCTCCTAAACCAGTATTAAGTTATGTACTTAAAAGCACCTTTTTACAAGTAAGTGGTCTTCAGCTAAGAAATTACCGACGAAGTTGGCTGAACCTCCGATAGAGAAGTGCGATACCTCGCTTGAAGTGGTAAATTCTTTCTCTCAAACCGTCTAAATTGGTTCATCTGAATAAAGAGCAAACAAATTTCTAAATTTTCATGGCTGAATTGCTTTTAGTCAACTTAATTTGTTTTGATTTACTCTTTTATGAATTCAACTACAAAATATTTTATAATATCATCTGTCAAAAGATATACCATAAAAAGTCAAAAATATGTATCTACCAATACTCATCTATCTTGAGACAGATTATAGTACAACCGAAATGAGTGTTTTTGATCAGTAAATTTCTAATTAAAGAAAGTTTGGTGGCAAAATGACTACAATTTATTTCAAATATCGAGTAGGAACAGCCAAAACATTAAATTTTTCTTAAGAAAAACAGCAACTCTTTTTTGTGGTGATTTTATCCACCGCTTATCCTGAGTTTTTCTCAGATCACTTGATTTTTGGGTAATAATTAGCACATGTAAAAGATTTAACAAAATAACATACTGTAAACTACCAAAAGGTAGAGAAAAGTCGTTTCGATAGTTATACATATCATATTTAGTACAAACGAAAAATCTGACAACCTAATCAAAAGATTTTTCATTGCAGTAAAGTATCTAGCTTTTGTAGTCTTGTTTCCATAAGCACAGCCTCAATTGTTTAACTTCTTCGCAACAAGTTTTTTACTGACGAAAAAACGACAACTCGTCTTTGCCAGGGTTCGTCAAACTGGGTCGTGAAAATGTAGAAAAAATAGGGACATGAGGGATACTTAAGGCTAGGCTGTGTGTGCAAGTGCAGCCTGAGAAAGCAAATTGGTAGCCTCTCCAACAATCAGGGAACATGTAGACACAATGAGTCAAAATTTTACTCAGACAAATTCTCAAGCCGACACTCACCAACACGAGGTGTACCAACCAATTGACTCTCCCAAAGAGCAGACAAATGGTAATTCCAATGGTCACTCCAAAAGTGCAGAAGTTTTACAAAAGCGATCGCTGACAGTTTCAGATGCGATCGCCAACATGATGGAAGATTTGGGAGTCAGCTGCGCCTTTGGTGTCAATGGGGGTGCGATGGCAGGTCTTTGGGGATCGCTATCCAATAGCCTCTTACAAGTGATGAACTGTCGTCATGAGGCTGGAGCTGCTTTTGCAGCAACTGAAGCGTACTTTGCTAGTGGTCGTCCCACCGTAGTATTTACTACTGCAGGACCAGGCATAACCAATGCTCTGACTGGATTATTTGCTGCTAGAGGTGAGGGTGCGAAAGTCATTTTGCTATCAGCTTGCACCTCCTCACCACAGCGCGGACGGTGGGCAATACAGGAAACCAGCAGCGACACTCTGCCAACTGAGGGAATTTTTACCTCAGGAGCGCTGTTTAACTATGCTACTACTGTGGAGAGTGCTGCACAACTGCCACAGATTTTTCGCAAACTGGCTCTGGGTATGTCACAACCAGGAGGCTTTGTCGCCCATTTGAGCATTCCCACCGCTGTGCAAACAAGTCCGCTTGATAGGACGCTTTTGTTCCAAGGAATTAATTGTTCTTTGGTAGTGCCACATCAAGAAACAATTGTTAAATGTACACAATTGCTATCAGAAGGACCGTTTGCCATTTGGGTAGGTTTTGGTGCCCGTGGTGCAGCAGAAGAAATTCTCCAATTCGCCGAGATAACCGGGGCAGCAGTTATGTGTTCACCCCGTGGGAAAGGTATTTTTCCCGAGGATCATCCTCAATTTGTTGGGGTTACAGGCTTGGGAGGTCATGGTTCCGTTATGACCTACATGCAACAGCAAACACCTTTACGAACACTTGTACTGGGAACGCGTTTGAGCGAACCGACTTGCTTCTGGAATCAAGCACTGGTTCCCCCAGGAGGATTCGTGCACGTCGATATCGACCCAACAGTTCCAGGAGTCGCGTATCCAGAAGCGGAAACCTTTGCTGTCCAATCAGACATCAAAGCATTTTTACAAGCGCTGTTGCAATTTGACGATGAGTTTGTAACCAGTACGCCAGTTACATCTTTGTTACCTCGTCCTGAAGGTCAGACAATTCAACCAGGTTCAGACTCTCCAGTCAGACCAGAGGTGTTGATGGAAGCGATTCAAAAGGTAATCATCGATAACAGCGATGCCATAGTGATGGCGGAGTGTGGTAACTCGTTTCTTTGGTCAACACATTTACTGCAATTTGCAAGCGCAAATCGTTACCGCATCAGTACCGGAGTTGGGGCTATGGGTCATGCTGCAGCGGGAGTTATCGGAGCAGCAGCCGCACGCAATAGCAAAGCAGTCGCCATCGTTGGGGATGGGGCAATGCTGATGAATAATGAAATTAACACAGCTGTGAAATACCAAATTCCTGCCGTCTGGATTGTTCTCAACGATGCTCGCTACAACATGAGCCACCAAGGCATGGAAATGTTGGGACTCAAAGGTGCTGATGCATCAATTCCGCAAGCAAATTTTGCTGTGATAGCTCGCGGTATGGGAGCCGAAGGAATCCGCATCAGCAAAGAAATGGATGTTTTCTCAGCCTTAGAGCAAGCAATGGCAGCCACTGGTCCAATCGTTGTCGATGTCGTGATTAACCCAGATAGACGCGCACCCTCCAAAGGACGCAACGCAGGTCTGGCATTACAAGGAATCAAGTCAACTCCAGCCCAAAAGACCGAATTGCAGGTGTTATTTCCACAAGTATCATTTCCCAATGCCTAATTACAGCAGCAATTCCTGAGTCAGGAGTCACAAGTCAGAGCTATCTCCTCCGGAGACGCTAAGCGTTCGCTCTTAGCGTGCGCTTTGCGCATACGACAAAGCTCAGCTACCAAAGTAAAAAGGGCTTTGTGTCTGCCTTTTAGACCTCAGTACTGTACTTCATTTACTTGCAATGTGCTGTCATTTGTGGTAATAGCAAAGACTGTTTACTACAAACACATAGGTGATATATAGGTGAGCGAGGAGATAGTGGTGAATCTTTTTGAAACTGTTACACAAATGGGTCATGAGCAGATTTTGTTCTGTCATGGGAAAGACCCAGATATTAAGGCAATTATTGCCATTCATGATACGAGTTTAGGACCTGCAATGGGGGCGACACGATTGTGGCCTTATGCCAGTGAGGCTGCTGCGTTAAAAGATGCTCTTCGTCTAAGCCGTGGTATGACTTACAAGGCTGCTTGTGCTAACATTCCGGTTGGTGGAGGCAAAGCTGTTATTATTGCTAATCCAGAAAATAAGACAGAAGATCTGTTTAGAGCCTACGGACGTTTTGTAGAAAGTCTAAAAGGACGATTTATTACAGGTCAAGATGTGAATTTGACCCCCGAAGATGTCAGAATTATCAACCAAGAAACTCAATATGTTGTGGGGGTAGAAGAAAGGTCTGGAGGACCTGCTCCGGTGACAGCATGGGGAGTTTTCCTGGGAATAAAAGCCGCTGTTGAGTTTCGTTTGCAAACTCAAAACCTCAAAGGCTTGAGGGTCGCAGTTCAAGGTTTGGGAAATGTTGGTCAAAATCTTTGCCAACATTTGCATGAACATGGGGCAAAACTATTTGTTAGCGATATAAGTACACAGAAAACAGAGCAAGTCAAACATCTTTTTGGTGCTACTGTTGTAGAGCCAGATGAAATTTACTCTCTAGATGTCGATGTATTTTCTCCTTGTGCTTTAGGCGGAATTCTTAATAGTGAAACGATTCCTGACATCAAAGCTTCAATTGTTGCTGGTTGTGCCAACAATCAGTTAGGAGTTGAAGTACTCCACGGTCAAATGCTGGCGGCAAAAGAAATTCTTTATTGTCCAGACTATGTTATTAATGCTGGAGGGCTAATAAACGTCTACAACGAAATGATTGGCTACAACGAACAAAGAGCCTTACAACAAGTAACTAATATTTACGATACGCTAACTGAAATTTTTGATATAGCACAAAAGCAGGGTATCACTACCAACGATGCTTCTAAGCAGTTGGCAGAAGACAGAATCCTGAAAGCTAAATATCTAAAAACTATGGCTGTGGCGTAAAGGAGTCACAAATGGTAACGGAAAGAAATACATTTGCAACATCAGCATATATTGCGACCACTCCAGAGACTGCCTATGAATACCTTTGCAGTCTCAAAAATTTAAATGAGTGGACGCTTTATAGCCGCATGGAAGAGCAAGTTGACGAAGATACCTGGCTCGGAACTGCGTCTGGTTATCAGAAAAAGCTCTACTATCACGTCAAAAGACTCGATCATCCAGATTTTTACGGCATTGAATGGCACTGCGGGTTAGAGTATCAGAAATATTATCAGGTTTATCCTGTCCTGCTTTTTCCTGCCGAGTACGTTGAACCGGGAACGGATGAAAAGGGCGTGTACTTACACTGGATCAGTTTCGTCGATCCCAAGCGGCGCAGTCCCTTGATCATGGAGGGAATTCACACGGTACACACTTCCGAGTGTCGTTCTCTCAAAGGTAATTTGGAACGCAAAGCTGGTCTTAGCGCCGCCGCAAAAGGGCGTTATTACGTTGATACCGACACCGTCTATGTTAATGCCCCAATAGAGATGGGGATTGAGTATTTGTCAGACCTCAAAAACATGGATGATTGGGCACACCTACTGCGAGCAGATGGCGAAATTTCTGGTCAGTCTGGAGAGTTCCGCGATGAATATGACCAAAAGGTCAAAGTGACTCAGCGGCTGCAACCTGTTAACGAATCGTACTTGCTGGAACACGAATTCTTCTATCCAGACTACGGATTTTATCAACGCTCTCCGGTGCTGCTGATCCCAACCTCCCATGCTTTCGGTGATCCGGAGGCTCCTGGTTTCATCCAGCATCGGATTACATTCTGGAAGACAGGTGAGCAATTGCCTCACGGTAAACTCCAAATCGAAGACTTTGGCTCTGAGAGCTTGAATATCAAGCGTATCTTGGAAGGCAAAGCTGGCAACCTTGATACATTAGCTCAAGGTTTGAGCTATATGCCGCAGGCTAAGTAGTGACTTATTAGTAGTTAGTGGTTAATAAAACAACTAACTACTAACAATGAATAATTAATTAATAAAAAAATAAATTTATATAGTCAGGGTGAAAACGCTGTCAGTGCTTGTTGTTAACAATGCGAGCTTCTACATAGAAAATTTAAAGCCGACCTGTGTTGTGACACATGAAACTGGAACAAATTACTGTTACGTCTTTTACGGTACTTGCCGACGGTCTTGATAATCCCAAAGGTCTAAGCTTTGGTTCTGACGGTAGTCTCTATATTACAGAGGCTGGTACGGGGGGAGATGGCGCTAACGTTCCATCACCAAGTGGTCAAGGTTCTTTACTTTATGGCACAACAGGTGCTATATTAAAAGTAGAGAATGATACAATAAAACCTATAGTCACTGGACTCCCTTCCCTGGCATTTGCAGATGGCACTGGAGCCGCCGGTCCTCACGATATAAAGTTTGATACTACAGGTAAGCCTTATGTTCTGGTCGGGTACGCTGCAAATCCAGCCCTACGCGACAGCACATTTAGTGATTCCGACTTAGGAAAAATTATCACTCCCGATTTCGATACGAATTCGTGGACTACTGTTGCCGATATAGCCAACTACGAACTGACTCATAACCCTGATGGAGGCGATGTCGTCAGTAATCCTCTGGCTTTTCTAATAGATGGCGACAAGATTGTTATTGTTGATCCGGGTGCAAACGATTTGCTGAGTGTAGGCACCGATGGAAGTCATTTGGACGCAATCGCTGTACTTCCCCACCAACCTGTTACTAATCCAATATTCCCTGGTTCTAACTCCCAAAATTTTGACCGGGGACACGTGCCACCTCCCAGTGCTTACCGTAATGCAACACCATCCCAAATAACGATTCAATCTGTACCTACAGGAATCGCCAAAGGTCCAGATGGTGCTTATTACGTCACTACATTCACTGGTTTTCCTTTTCCAGAAGGTGAAGCAAAAATCTACCGAGTGGATGCTGATGGTCAACTATCAGTCTATGCTGATGGCTTTACGCAACTGATTGATCTGGCTTTCGATGATCAAGGCAACTTGTATGCATTGCAGCACATGAATCAGTCAGGCTGGAAAGGAAAGCTGGATGGAAGTCTGATCAAAATCACTCCTGATGGGACTCGCACAACTATTCTCAGTGGTGATGGATTAGAGGCTCCTAGTGCACTGACTATTGGTCCTGAGGGTGCGCTTTATCTAATCAATCGAGGCAGTTTGCCAGGAAAAGGGCAAATCATAAGAATTGATCATCATTGATCATTGTGTTCATTCAATGTCTGTTGAATGAACATGCTATAGAGTCATAACCAACTTATAAGAGCCTCTACACAACACAAGAGCGAGGCTCCTACCACTTTGGTAAAAATTTCAAGCCGGAGCAACGCCAGTTCCTCTCTATCGGTAGGGACTATTGCGGCAGATGCTTAATTTTCACATCCCACTTATTGGGACTGTTCATCTCTAACACCCTACGACATTTCACAACTCCATTTTTACAAGTATGAAATTCAAGTCATTTGCTCTTCTTTTCTCTGTTTGTGTCGCTGCTACTTGTGGAACACAAGCTGCGCGAGCAGCATCGCTGTCAGTAGTAGCTGACGGTCTTAATAACCCACGGAATCTTGACTTTGCTCCTGACGGCAGTATTTACCTAACAGAGAGTGGTAGAGGGGGCGATGGAAACGGCGGAGTAAACTGCATACCATCACCCAGCGCGCAATATATTCCTTTATGTTCTGGTAATACTGGTAGCGTTGTCAAAATTGCTAAGGACGGTACAAAAACAACTGTGCTCTCAAATCTTCCGTCCATAGCGTTAGTCCCCTCTGGCGAACAAGCTGCCGGTCCTGCCGACTTCAAATTTGATTCCAAAGGCAACGCTTATCTTTTGTATGGCTTAGCTGGCGATCCGAACTCGCGCGACACCAAGTTACAAAGCCCTTTACTTGGACAATTATACAAAGTAGATTTAAACACCGGTTCGTTGACAAGTCTTGCCGATTTTGCAGCTTACGAAGCTAAATATAATCCTGATGGCACAGATTTGATTAACAACCCCTATGCTTTTGCAATTAAGGGTGATACTGCTTACGTCGTTGATGGGGGTGGCAACTCGATCTATTCTGTAGGACTAGACGGCAGCGGTATTAAGAACGTAGCAGCCATACCTCAAAAAGTAATATCACTAAGTACAGACCAATTCCCAACTCTTCCTGAGGGGACAACAGACCCAACAGGAGGCGCACCACTACCCCCAGGTTATAGTCGTGCTTCCAATGGTCTTCCGGTATCAAACCAATCAGTGCCTACAGGTATCGCAGTTGCTCCTGATGGCAGCTTAACCCTAAGCGAATACACTTATTTTCCTTATCCAGAAAATGAAGCACGTATCCTTAAAGTTGACCCCGATACTTTGCAAACACAAGTCCTTGCTGATGGCTTTACACAGCTGACTGGCGTGACATACGACTCTGAGGGCAATTTGTATGCATTGCAACACATCAATCAGTCAGAATGGAAGGGCATTCAACAGGGTGGTGTTATCACTGGTGATATCAGTGGTTCTGTAATCAAAATAGCTAAGGATGGAACTCGCCAAACTATTTGGAGTGGTGATGGACTAGAAGCAGCTTCTGGATTAGTTTTCGGTCCTGATGGCGATTTATACATCTCAAATCGTGCCAGACTCGTAGCAGGGGAACGAGGAGGACAACTGATCAAGATTGATCCTAGATCTTCTGGTGGTGCGACAAAAGTTCCTGAACCCGCTTCTGTGATTGGTTTATTACTGGCTACTGCTGTAGGCGTAAAAGCAATGAAGCGCAAGCGCCAAGAAGATCTGTTGCATAAGGTAGAAACTATCTAATTTCTTGTTTGTTTCTTGGAATTATGCCAAAGAATCCCCAAGAAATAGGCTACTACCTCAAATAGAAAGCTGTCTTTCAAAAAGACAGCAACACAATATTGAATGAAGTTCCCAGACTAGATCCGGGAACGACATAAACCTAGGTAAAAGTATAACTCATAACACAGAAGATTCACTATGGGATTAGTCAAGAATTTGTCACTTGCCTTCATCGGTGCCGGCTTTCTCGTAGCGGCTGCTGCAGCCCAAGCTATGGCGTTAAGCTTACAGTACGATCGCTCTATTGGTAGTCCTGGTTTCGGTCCTGGGCAGCTGTTTGTTCCCCAAGGTATAGCGGTGGATGATCAAGGGAATACCCTTGTAAGTAACGGTCGCGGTGTTAACCCGGATGGTACTCCTAACTACAACCTCGGTAACAAAATTGAAAAATTTAGTCCTAGTGGTGAGTATATTGGAGCAATTGGCTCTGGTGGCACAGGACCCGGACAGTTTGACGAGCCAACAACTGTAGACTTTAATCCAGTCACAGGGGATTTGTATGCAGGTGATGTTTACAACAACCGCATCAATCAATTCGATTCTCAGGGTAACTTTATAAGATCCTTTGCAAATGGAGAATTTACCCCTCTGGTACCAGGTAGATTGTTCTTTGGGCCATCTGGTGTGACATTTGACAAAACTGGCAACGTGTACGTTGGTGATTTTAACGGTGAAAGGATCCTTAAATTCACACCAGACGGACAGCAAATTGGTGTCATTGGTGGCACCACTGGCACTGGACTTGGAGAATTCCAAGGTGTAGCCGGTACGAGAATTTCCCCAGTTAGTGGAAATATCTATGTAGCTGACCAATATAACAACCGCGTTCAGGTACTCGATCCAAATGGTAAACCTCTGTACGCATTTGGTTCCGTAGGTAGCGGACCTGGACAGCTTCTTCAGCCAATTGGCATCGAAGTGGACGACCAAGAGAATGTCTATGTAGCTGATTCTATCAATAGCCGTGTTCAGGTTTTCGATAAAAACGGTAAGTTCCTGACTTCCTACGGTCAACCAGCCCTCGATGCATCAGGCAACCCTGTACCGCCTCCAGGATTAACTGACGGTCCCTTTGGCAATCCCCTTGACCTCACTCCAGGCAGATTTAATTGGACAGGTGGCACAACCCTCAAAGATAACAAGCTGTATGTAGGCGATTTCTTCCAAGGTCGCGTTCAAGTGTTGAACGTCGTTAAGGATGGCGCAACCAAAGTACCTGAACCTGCTTCACTATTAGGTTTAGGCTTGTTGGGAATTGGCGCTACTGCCAGCACATTGCGGAAAAAGCAGCAAAAAGCAACCCTCAGTTTAGAGGAACCAGAAAAAGCTGCTGTTTAGACACTCCGAATTTTGTACTTCTTCAACCTTAATTTTTTTCGCCTCGTTCCCAGGCTACAGCTTGGGAACGTATTCCTAAAAATTCTGGTTCTTTTACATAACTAAATACTTATAAAGTAATGGTTTTTGCAAGTTATTTAGAAAAAACAACAATTAGTGCTAATGAATTACTGCATAATTGGTTGAAGCAACGCCTTAATAGTCAAGCTCTTACCTGGCTAGAACAGAAGATAGAGCAAATCAAAACCGCCGTCAATACGTTAGTATTTTTTAGTGCTTTTAGCGCTGTGCCTCGTTATACAGGCAAAAATGATTTACAGCTGACAAAAACAGAACTAGAAGCAGCCTGTTCTGCCCGGACAGGTTGGTTTCCCAGTCATTGGAGTGTAGATCAAGCTGCTCGCATCTTACTGGTACTGGCTTTACCACAGGATAATGAGCAGAAGTATTTAGAAACCTTAGAGCGAGTTTTTACAGCTGCTGATGTAGGAGAGTTAGTCGCACTTTACCAAGCATTACCACTTTTGCGTTACCCAGAAAAATTTCGTAATCGTGCCGCTGAGGGAGTTCGCAGTAATATGACCGCAGTCTTCAACGCTGTGGCTTTGGGAAATTCCTATCCAGCACAGTATTTGGGTGACCTTGCTTGGAATCAGATGGTGTTGAAAGCCCTATTCGTGGGCAGCCCTTTACATCTGATTCAAGGGCTTGACCAGCGTGCAAATCCAGAACTAGCTAGAATGCTAGTTGATTATGCCCATGAACGTTGGGCAGCAAAGCGTACAGTATCTCCTGAACTCTGGCGACTGGTGGGGCGATTTGCCGACAATGCAATGTTAGCTGATTTGGAGCGAGCAATACAAGACCCCGATCCGGTTCAACAAGCAGGGGCGGCGATCGCCATTGCTGAGTGTCCTTTACCAGCTGCTCAAACACTCCTTGCCCGTTATCCAAACATACAAGCCGAAATTCAAGCAGGGCATTTGACTTGGAAGAGCTTAATTATTTCGTAGTCACCGCTCTAGCGCTTACTACAAGTTTATAACTATTTTTGTAAAAATGAACACTACTCCCATGATGTATATAGATCCTCACATTCACATGAGTTCCCGCACAACCGACGATTACCAAAACATGCGGGACTCTGGCATTGTCGCTGTTATTGAACCTGCTTTCTGGTTTGGACAACCTCGTACCAGCGTTGGTTCATTCCAAGATTACTTTAGCAGCTTAGTGGGGTGGGAGCGATTCCGTGCGGCGCAATTTGGTATTAAACACTACTGTACGATTGGCTTGAACTCCAAAGAAGCCAATAATGAATTGTTGGCAGAGCAAGTCATGGAACTTTTGCCTTTATACGCTTGCAAAGAAGGAGTTGTAGCCATTGGTGAGATTGGTTACGATGACATGACTCCACAAGAAGACAAATACTTTCGCTTGCAGCTAGAACTCGCAAGAGAACTAGATATGCTGGTGATGATTCACACACCTCACCGTAATAAAAAAGCAGGCACCAGTCACAGTATGGATGTTTGTATCGAGCATGGCTTAGATCCATCAAAAGTGATTGTGGATCACAACAACGAAGAAACTGTGCAGGAAGTTTTAGATCGGGGCTTTTGGGCAGCTTTTACAATTTACCCCAATACCAAAATGGGGAATGCCCGCATGGTTGAGGTTGTACGCCAGTACGGATGTGATCGCATCATCGTAGACAGCAGTGCTGATTGGGGTGTCAGCGATCCACTCGCAGTTCCTAAGACTGCCCACCTCATGCGAGAAAGGGGAATTATAGAAGCGCATATACGAGCTGTCTGTTATGAAAATGCACTTGCTGCTTACAGCCAAAGCGGTCAAATGCAGGAGTCAGACTGGCTCAACCCATCCCCCATCGACCAGCGACAGCTATTTAGTGGTAACTCGGTACTTCGGGGACAAAAACCCGTCATTGAGTCTCCGACTCGTGAGTATGCATTGATCGAGTAAAAAGTCAATCTTTTCCTCCTCCACCTGCTTGCTATGAACGCTGCAACCTTAAATTCTTCTCGCTTTTGGGCATATCTCCAGTTACTACGACCTGCTAACATCGTTACCGCGTGGGCAGATATTCTAGCTGGCTTCGCAGCCTCCGGATGCATTGTCTTTATTGCCCCATCTTCCTCTGATTTGATATCACTTGCATGGTTGCTTCTAGCAACAACAGGTTTATATGGGGGTGGTATTGTTTTTAATGATGTCTTTGATGCTGAAATAGACACTGTAGAAAGACCTGAACGACCTATTCCCAGCGGTAGAGCATCTCAATTGACAGCATCTATTCTAGGAAGTTTACTTTTGAGTATTGGCATACTAGCAGCCTCTCAAGTTACCTGGTTGAGTGCTACTCTGGCTTGTGGCATTGCTGCTGCTGCGATCCTCTACGATGCATATAGCAAACATCACCCGATTTTTGGGCCGCTCAACATGGGGGTTTGTCGCGGTGGCAACCTCATGCTTGGTGTGAGCGCAGTTTCACCAATGGTATCAAACTACTGGTTTTTAGCGCTGATTCCCATTGTTTACATCGCTGCGGTAACAACTCTTAGTCGAGGTGAAGTTCATGGAGGTAAGAGTACTACGGGTGTGTTCACACTTGTGCTAATTAGCACAGTTCTAGCTGGACTGTTAGGATTGAGTTTTTTAGAGAATTATCACCTGCTTGCAGTTTTGCCATTTATTGTGTTGCTAGCTGTGCGAGTGTTACTACCTTTTATCAAGGCAGTGAGCAAACCTTCTCCAGAAAACATCCGCACAGCAGTACGTGCAGGAGTCTTGTCACTCATAGTTTTAGACGCCGCAGTCGCTGCTGGTTTTGCTAGCTTGCCATATGGATTACTGGTTCTGATTCTGTTACCAATTTCAATCGCTTTGTCACAAATATTTGCTGTTACTTGAGGCACACGTTAAAATTCTATCTTAGAGCTTATATCAGGAGTAAACATTAGAGAATATGCTGGATTTATACTACTCAGCTTAGCCTCATACCGCGACTCACCGTGCATCTTGTAAGAAAACGACAAAACTCACACCTTCGATTTGACCTTACCCAACAAAGAAACGGATAATGCGGATTCTCATTTATTCTTACAACTATCATCCAGAGCCAATCGGAATTGCCCCTTTAATGACCGAGCTGGCAGAAGGACTGGTAAAGCAAGGTCACCAAGTGCGAGTGATTACAGGAATGCCTAACTATCCCCAACGGGAGATCTACCAAGAGTATCGAGGCAAGTGGTACATGACCGAACAAAAAAACGGCGTGACTATCCAGCGTAGTTATTTACGGATTAAATCTAAACCAAACCTGATAGATAGATTGCTCTTGGAGTTGAGCTTTGTGTTTACAAGCTTGCCACAAGCTCTCAACGGTTGGCAAGCTGATGTTATTCTCCTGACAGTACCACCACTATTGGTCTCCTTACCAGCAACGCTACTTGGTTGGTTACATAACTGTCCAGTCATACTAAATGTACAAGATATATTACCAGAAGCCGCTGTGCGCATGGGGCTAATTAAAAACAAATTGATGATTCGCGCATTGAGGGCGATCGAACAATTTGCATATCGTAGCGCACACACTATTAGCGTGATTGCCGATGGGTTTGTTGAGAATTTAGTTGACAAGGGAGTTCCATCTCAAAAAATTGTTTGCATTCCCAATTGGGTGAATGTGAATTTTATCCGCCCCTTACCAAAAAAGAGCAACCCATTTCGCATCGCTAATCAACTCCAAGATAAATTTGTTGTGCTTTACTCCGGCAACATTGCCTTAACACAAGGATTGGAAACAGTCATCGAAGCTGCATCTAGGCTGCGTCACATACCACAAATCGTGTTTGTTATTGCTGGGGAAGAAAAAGCATTGAAAAGATTGGAGGCATATTGTCAAAAATGTGGGGCTGACAACGTGTTGCTTGTACCTTTGATGCCGCGAGAAAAATTACCCGAAATGCTAGCAGCGGCAGATGTGGGTTTGGTGGTGCAAAAGCGCAATGTCATCTCCTTCAATATGCCTTCCAAAATCCCACTGTTGTTGGCTAGTGGTCGTCCAATTGTCGCCTCAGTTCCCGTCTCTGGTACAGCAGCACGGGCAGTGCGTAATAGTGGCGGCGGCATAGTTGTCGCACCAGAATCACCAGAAGCGCTAGCAGAAGGAATCGTGGATTTATATAACAATCCAAAGAAAGTTGCAAAACTGGGTTACTTTGGAAGGCTGTTTGCTGTAGAACACTATTCGTTTGAGCAAGCCTTAGCTGAGTACGAAGCCCTATTTAGCGAAGTTGTTGCTACAAGCTGCGAATCTCCTTCTTTAGGTATGTTACCAAAATTGACCTCTAGCGAATCGATTATTGATATTTAACTTATTCTGACTACGAGGCAGTGCGCCCTAGGTGAATAAGGGCGCAAATGACGGCTTTCCCGTTACTAGGCGACTGGTGTTAGCCTTATGGCGTGCGCTTTGCCCATACCCGAGGACGGTGTTTCCCGTGGTAGCACCTACTTTTGATTAGTCATCAGTCACTCTTGACGTTAAAGCGTTTTTGTGTGGTTTGCATCTGTTGATTTGTTCTAAAAACCTATGACTCAAGAATTGTTTAAGCAAACAGATCAAAGCCTGTATGATCTGCTGCGCGATACTCACACAGCAAGCCTTGCCCTTGGGAGCAATGGCGATCGCCCGTATGTGCAAGCGCCTGTTCTTCCAGAACAGGCTTCCTCAAAGCCGAACTTTGAGGCAACCGCACGGAGTGCGGTTGGGCAACAGGGCGCGCTACGCGAACGCCATACACTTTTAACAGCATCAGAAATTTCACCTATAGAAGAACAACTGGCAACTCTCGCCTCCTCACTTGCTCAAGCTGGTGTTCCTGAATCAGTTTGGCTTAATTTAGTTAACAGTTGTTATGCAGCCCTTTCCACTGTTGCCTCATATTCGTCTACACAGATAACACCCCGGAAAATCACCATCATCGGTGGACGTGGCAGAATGGGTAGATTCTTTACCCAGCAACTGACAGCAGCTGGTCACAATGTCAATATTCTCGAAAATGAAGACTGGGAATATGCAGATAAGCTCCTCAGTTGTGCTGAACTTGTGATCGTCTGTGTTCCAATTCAATGGACAACAGATGTTATAAAGCGTGCGGTCCAATATCTTGCACCAACCACAGCACTTTGTGACATCACAAGTCTCAAAACTGAGCCGATGTCAGCGATGCTTGAATACCATCGTGGTCCGGTTATGGGATTACATCCCATGTTTGGCCCAAATGTCAAATCCTTTGCCGAACAAAAGGTCGTGGCTTGTCCAGGTCGCAACGACGATTCATTTGAGTGGTTATTAGACTTTATTAAAAGTCAGGGTGGGGAAGTGATAGTCTCAACACCTGAAGAACATGACTACATGATGGTGATTATTCAGGCAACAAGGCACTTCTCCCGATTTAGCGTTGGTGTTTTCTTAGCACAAGAAGAAATTGACATAGAGCGCAGTTTGTGCATGTCAAGTCCAAGCTACCGTCAAGAAATAGACATCATTAAGCGTTTGTTTACTCAAAGCCCACACTTATGTGTAGACATTATGCTGGCTACACAAGATAGATGTCATGCCATTGCTAAATTAGCCGATACTTATCAGCGCTTGGCAAGCTTAGTCGCACAGAAAGATCGAACTGCAATCATCCAGGAATTTGAAACTGCTCAAAGCTTTTTTCACGAACAAAGCATTACTTCTGCCAACCTGAGTCACGAAAACTATGCTGATCGACATCTATCACGATACCCTTCGGGTTCGCAGTCGCCTACGGAGGGAAACCCTCCTGCAGCGCTGTCTCACGGTATGCCCGTGGTGCCGAATCGGTCAGAAGCATCTTTTTGATGCTTTGGCACAATATCAACAAACGGTTAAAATTCGGTGGCACCCATTTCTTCTAGACAACTCCATTACCTTCTGCTGGTTACGAATTTCGTAGCTATATGCAACAGAGAAAAGGTATAGAACCGCAAGCAATAGAGAGCCTATTTGACCACGTGCAAAACGTTGGTCATGCAGCAGGAGTCAAATTAGATTTTAACAAGATTCATTTAGCTGTCAACACTATCCTTTGCCATCAATTGATTGCTTTAGCAGCAGATGACATAAAAAACGATGTTGTGCAAGCAGTTTACAAGGCTTACTTTGAAGAGGGTTTGAACCTCGGTGAACTTGAGGTGATTGTTGCTATCGGCACAAAAGTTGGTATGGATTCTACTAAGTTACGACTGCAATTGAACGATAACGCTCTTGCCGATAGGGTTCTAGCCGAATCAACATTTGCTCGATTGAATGGCATCACTAGCGTACCTTTTTACGTTATCAACGACAAAGTCAAGCTTAACAATTCACACTCAAGCCAGATGTTCCTTCAAGCTTTAAATCGTGCCGCGCTTCTAGAAATATCCCCAAAAATATGGTAATTGACATCAAGCAAAAGGCTACACTTAATTTGCAACCCATCCGGCAAAGTTTCTCAGTCACCTTCCAGTACAAGGTGCACTTCACCAATAATGTGTTTGATCTGAAAAATTCCCTGCTGGCACAAGTGATTGCTGCCGATGGGGAAGTAGGACCAAAAAAAGTCTTAGCAGTTGTAGATTCAGGATTGTTGGAGTCTCGACGGACGCTACTCAAGCAAATTGCTGCTTATTGCGATCGCCATCCAGATAGACTTAAACTTGTTGCCGATCCCATCATCATCACAGCAGGAGAAGCAGCCAAAAACGATCCAAATGAACTCTCAAAAATTCACCAAATAATAGATGAAGTGGGGCTTTGCCGCCACTCCTACATATTAGGAATTGGTGGTGGTGCTGTATTAGACTTAGTTGGATATGCAGCAGCAACAGCACATCGAGGAATTCGTCTGATTCGTATTCCGACAACAGTGTTGGCACAAAATGATTCTGCTGTAGGAGTCAAGAACGGAATTAACGCCTTTGGCAAAAAGAATTTTCTTGGCACTTTCGCCCCACCCTATGCAGTTTTAAATGATTTTAGCTTCTTAACTTCCCTAAATGACCGTGACTGGCGTTCTGGAATCGCAGAAGCAGTAAAAGTCGCGCTGATCAAGGATGCTGACTTCTTTGAGTACATCAGTACCCACGCTGACGCGCTCATCTGTCGAGACATGAACTCCATGCAACAACTCATCTACCGTTGTGCTCAATTGCATATGGATCATATTGCTAACAATGGTGATCCCTTTGAAGTGGGTTCATCTCGTCCATTGGATTTTGGTCATTGGGCAGCACATAAACTTGAGCAGCTGACAAACCATAGATTACGTCATGGGGAAGCAGTGGCGATCGGCATTGCTTTAGACAGTACTTATTCTTACCTGATAGGGCTGCTGTCTCGGTTAGAGTGGCAGCGGATATTAAATACTTTGTTGTCATTAAACTTTGTATTGTACGTACCAGAACTGTCTGAAAAAATAACAGAACTGGAACATCCGCGTTGCTTATTCCGGGGGTTGAGTGAGTTTCGCGAACACCTGGGCGGTGAATTAACCCTCACGCTATTGCAAGGTCTTGGTAAGGGTATAGAGGTTCACCAGGTAGATATTTCTCTATTTCGGCAAGCAACTTGGTTGTTGGGTGAGTTTTACAATTCTTCCTTACCAGCCTCAGGTTGGGAATGTGTGATGTAAGCCTCTCACGGTTTGGTAGAAAACCACTAGCAACATATGAAACAAACACCATTCACCCTGTTGCCTGTTGCCTATTCTCTATTCCCTGTTCCCTGTGTTTCTTGAGAGATATGAAAATAGAAACAAATCACAACTTTCACCTAACCTACTGCACGAATATTCATCCTGGTGAAGAATGGAGCAAAGTCTTTGCCAACTTAAAGCAATACATTCCTGCACTCAAAGCACAGCTAGCCCGAGAAAAACCCTATGGTATTGGATTGCGTTTGGCGGATGTCGCAACCAGAGAACTGCTACAAGGAAACGCCTTAGCCGAGTTTCAGTCATGGTTAACGGAACTTGACTTATACGTGTTTACCTTAAATGGTTTTCCCTTCGGTGGATTTCATTGGCAGGTTGTTAAAGACCAAGTTTATGCACCAGACTGGTCTAAGCAGGAGCGATTGGAGTATACCCTACGACTGGTAAATATCCTGGCACAACTCTTGCCCGCCGATATGGAGGGTAGCATTTCTACACTACCGTTGTCATATAAGCCTTGGTTCAAGGGAAATCAACTTTTTCTGACATCCTTGACAAGCAGCGCCAGCCTCAACTTAGCACAGGTTGTGGCACAAATGGCACGCATCCGAACCGAAACAGGAAAACTCCTGCACATAGATTTGGAACCAGAACCAGATGGATTGATAGAAAATGCCGCCGAAGTCGTTGATTATTTCCAGACGCACTTGTTGCCTATTGGGGGAAAATATTTAACAAAGCATCTGGGGATTTCTTTAGAAGCAGCTGAAGCTCTCATACTAGAACACGTCCGTGTTTGTTATGATACGTGCCACTTTGCTGTGGAGTATGAAAACCCAGTTTCGGTTTTCAAGCAATTTCAAGCAGCAGGAATTCAAGTTGGTAAAATTCAAATCAGTGCTGCGTTGCAAGTGAACATACCCAACGATATAGAACAGCGCTCTTTAGTGAAAAAGCGGTTACTTCCTTTTGCTGAGTCTACGTACTTACATCAAGTAATAGCCCGCGAAAGGACAGGACGCTTACGTCATTATACAGATTTGGAAAAGGCTTTACCAGATTTAGAGAATACCACAGACCGTGAATGGCGGATTCACTTTCATGTCCCGATTTTTATCCACGATTACCAGCACCTCCAATCTACTCAAGACGACATTTCTACCGTGTTAGACTTGCTACAAATCAATCATGCCTGTAGCCACCTGGAAATTGAAACTTATACTTGGGAAGTGCTGCCGACTGAGATGAAACTAGATTTACTAGCATCAATTCAACGAGAGTATGAGTGGGTGTTATCCAAAATGTTAATCAATAACCAGCCTTTAGAGTTGATAAGCTATTAACTGACATCTTGCACCTCGTCAAACAAATGTCAAAGTCATTGGGTTCTCGTCCGCCTAGGACTGTAAGTCCCAGGCTAATAGGCCAAGTCCATTAAAATGGGCTGAAGAAACTAGGACTTGTATACTAGCAAATTTCAATACTATTTTGTACAAGTATTAGTGGTTTACTCGGAATTGCGCCAGTTCTCAGTTAAGAGCTATTTGTAAAGAAAAGATACGTGGGTGCGTTAGCGTTATTGGTAATGCACCTTGCTGAATAGATAACAAATTTATTTACATCAGATTATGAATAAAACTGTTGTTCTCAACGTCGTAGGATTGTCACCTAGCCTGTTAGGGGAACATACACCGTCGCTGTCACGTTGGGCGGCTTCTGGGAAAGTCAGTGCGATCGCCCCCGTGTTACCTGCTGTCACCTGCGCAGTTCAAGCAACTTATCTCACAGGCAAAATGCCGAATGAACATGGCATTGTTGCTAATGGATGGTACTTTCGCGATGAGTGTGAAGTAAAATTTTGGCGACAGTCTAACAAACTTGTTCACAGTCCTAAAGTGTGGGACATAGCACGCTCGTTAGACCCATCTTTTACCTGCGCCAATTTGTTTTGGTGGTACAACATGTACTCATCGGCGGACTACACAGTGACTCCCCGACCAATGTATCCGGCTGATGGGAGAAAAATTCCCGATATTTATACACAGCCTCATGAATGGAGAACGCCCCTCCAAGCTGAACTAGGTCAGTTTCCTCTGTTCAATTTCTGGGGTCCCAACACATCCATTGCTTCTACTCAGTGGATCGCTAACAGCGCCAAGTGGGTAGAAGAACGCTGCAACCCCACGCTGACTCTAATTTACCTGCCTCATCTGGATTATTGCTTACAAAAGTTTGGTCCTGAGGACAACCGAGTTACTAAGGATTTACAAGAAATTGATGCTGTTTGCGGCGATTTGATTCAGTACTACGAAAATCGAGGTGCTCAAGTCATTGTTTTGTCAGAATATGGCATTACACCCGTATCCCAACCCGTCCACCTCAATCGGATACTCCGGGAAAATGGTTTGCTAGCCGTGCGTGAGGAATTGGGGCGAGAACTGCTTGACCCCGGATCAAGTAAGGCTTTTGCCGTAGCAGACCATCAAATTGCTCATGTTTATGTGAATGACCCGTTTTATATTCCTAAAGTGCGATCGCTCTTAGAAGACACCCAGGGTGTTGCTCAAGTTTTAGGCGAAGACGAAAAGCCAGCTTACGGTCTGAATCATCAAAGGTCAGGAGAATTAGTGGCGATCGCAAACTCAGATGCTTGGTTTACATATTACTACTGGCTTGATGACAATCGTGCCCCTGATTTTGCCAGAACAGTTGATATTCATCGTAAGCCTGGTTATGATCCTGTGGAATTATTCATTGATCCTGATATTAAATTTCCCCAGTTCAAAATTGGTTTAAAACTGCTGAAAAAACAGCTTGGTTTTCGCTACTTAATGGATGTTATTCCCTTAGATGCTACTCTAGTGCGTGGCTCTCATGGTTGTGTCACTGCTCCTGCTGCCAATAGACCATTATTTATGACTCGCAAAACTGACTTACTTGAGTCTGAATCAATAGCAGCCAGAGATGTTTGTCAATTAATTCTTAGACACCTTCAATAAAAATTTTCAAAATTTTTCTAACTTTGGGTAGAAGCGACAGAATACACTTTTATACTTTTAGCAATTAAATCTATTAACGATAGTATAAGCCAAAAATTTGACACATCTATCCAAAAATTGTTCATATCTCATCCCTAAACATTTAGATAGGCTAATCTCATACCAAGTAGCATTCAAATCTAAAACTTTGCTTGAGGTTTTGACTGTTGACACTAGGTAGTTACCACTAAAAAGTTGACAGTATAAGCTTGTTACCTAATAAAATTTAATTTCGTATTGTAACAGGTTTCTCTGTTCGTTTTCTTTTGATTATTTTTTATTTGAATAGAGAAATACAATAACATACACTTAGGGACAAGTTGTCTATGCTATTTTTTGCTCTTCAGATTTTGTCTTATTTTTGTAGCATTAAAATAGCTCATTGACATAGCTTCAATACACAATAGCCATAAGTCATCAGTCAAAATTTTGACTTTTGACTAATGACTAATGACTACTTCAGAGAAATAGCGCATGATTGTTGATTCTCACTCCTATACAACTGTTGGCGGTATAAATATATTTCGCTCAATCAGTGAAGTACAAACGGACACAACTCTGGACGAAATTTTGTTTCACCTGGACTCTCAGCGTGGAGGTTTACTCAAAAGTAGCTACGAGTATCCTGGGAGATATAAAAGGTGGGCGATTGGATTTGTCAATCCACCACTGGAGGTGACAACACGTGAGAACACTTTCACGATCAGAGCGCTCAACAATAGAGGCAAAGTGCTTCTACCAGTTATTTTTACGCGATTGTCGGCGCATTCTCAACTTCAAGAGGTTGAATTAGAGAATGATGACATTAAGGGTTTTGTCAAGCCAGCGGTGCAACTCTTTGTAGAAGAAGAGCGCAGTAAACAACCTTCTGCATTTACACTTATCCGCGATATCCTCCATGCTTTCTCTAGTGATGAAGACGAGCATCTAGGACTGTATGGAGCATTTGGATATGACTTGGTATTCCAGTTTGAACCCATTCCCAGGCGTTTAGAGCGTCCCACAGATCAACGGGATTTAGTACTGTATTTACCAGATGAACTACTCATTGTTGACTACTACTCGCAACGATCATACCGTATACAGTACGACTTTGAAACAGCGCATGGTAGTACCAAAAATCTTCCACGAACAGGTGACTCGGTTGATTATAAAGGAGAGCGCCATGTTCCCGTTCTAGCTTCTGACCATAAATCAGGAGAGTATGCAAATCAAGTAGAAGTCGCACTAGATTACTTTCGTCGGGGAGACTTATTTGAAGTTGTTCCCAGTCAAAGCTTTTTTGAATCCTGTGAAGAACCACCGAGCAAACTATTCCAAACACTACAGCAAATCAATCCCAGTCCCTATGGGTTTATATTTAACTTAGGTGGAGAGTATCTGATCGGCGCATCTCCAGAAATGTTTGTGCGAGTCGAAGGTAGGCGTGTAGAGACTTGCCCAATCAGTGGGACAATTACCCGAGGACAAGATGCTCTAGATGATGCTGAGCAGATTCGTCAACTCCTCAACTCTGGTAAGGAAGAAGCCGAACTGACCATGTGTACAGACGTGGATCGTAATGACAAATCACGGATTTGCGAACCAGGCTCGGTACAAGTGATTGGTCGTCGTCAAATAGAATTGTATAGCCACTTGATTCACACAGTGGATCATGTGGAGGGATTATTAAGACCAGAATTTGATGCTTTGGATGCCTTTTTGAGCCATACTTGGGCAGTCACAGTCACAGGCGCACCCAAACGCTCAGCAATCCAGTTTATCGAAAACCATGAGCGTAGTGCTCGACGTTGGTATGGTGGAGCTGTTGGTTACTTAAACTTCAACGGCGATTTTAACACCGGATTGATTTTGCGGACAATTCGGTTAAAAGACTCAATCGCCGAGGTGAGAGTTGGCGCTACAATTCTTTATGACTCCTTGCCATCAGCAGAAGAACAAGAAACAATGACTAAAGCTGCGGCTTTATTTGAGACAATTCGTCGCGCGAAGCAGGAGAAAAAATCAGAAGAATCTCAGCTAACAAAATTGAGCGCCTGCATCCAAGATGTTGAACCTAGTAAGCGCATCTTACTCATCGACTACGAAGATTCATTTGTTCACACACTCGCAAATTACATCCGCCAAACCGGTGCTACAGTCACAACACTACGTCATGGCTTCTCAGAATCGCTGTTTGACACAGAACGTCCAGACTTAGTTGTTCTATCTCCTGGTCCTGGTAGACCGAATGATTTTCGTGTTCCAGAAACTGTCCAGGCTTGCTTACGTCGGCAAATTCCACTTTTTGGAGTCTGTCTAGGACTGCAAGGGATTGTTGAATCGTTTGGTGGAGAACTGGGAGTTCTCAACTATCCTCAACATGGCAAGTCTTCACGGATTTTTGTCAACGATTCAAATTCTGTCCTGTTCAAGGGTTTGCCAGAATCATTTTCTGTAGGTAGATACCATTCCTTGTTTGCCTTACCGGAAAAATTGCCAGCACAACTGAAGGTAACAGCCATTTCTAATGACCATGTGATCATGGCAATTGAGCATCAAACACTTCTTATAGCAGCTGTGCAATTTCATCCAGAATCCATTATGACTCTGGCAGGAGAACTTGGTCTGGCAATCATTCAAAACGTAGTGCGTGCATACACCCAAACTCAAGAGTCAATAGTCATTGGTTAAAATTACTCCCTCATCTGGTAAGCAGCATATGAGTAACTCAGTCGCTACTGCTAATGTCCGTCCACGCCACATTCTCGAAGAGATTGTGTGGTACAAAAAGCAAGAGGTCGCACAAATGCGGCAAGAACTGCCAGTAGCGACTTTGCAACAGCAGTTAAATGCTGCTCCGAGTGTACGAGATTTCCTAACGGCTTTAAAGCAAAATCCCCATCAACCAAGCCTGATTGCAGAGGTTAAGAAAGCTTCGCCGAGTCGTGGAGTTCTCCGGGCTGACTTTGATCCAGTGGCGATCGCCCAAGCTTATGAGCAAGGTGGTGCAGCTTGTCTATCTGTTTTGACTGACTCTAAGTTCTTTCAAGGCAGTTTTGATAACCTGCGTAATATCAGACAGCAAGTTGCACTCCCACTACTGTGTAAAGAGTTTATCATCGATATCTACCAAATCTATTATGCACGCCTTGCAGGCGCAGACGCTGTACTGCTGATTGCTGCCATCCTTAGCGATGAAGCACTTCAAGACTTTTTGCGCGTGATTCACGATTTGGGAATGAAAGCTTTGGTAGAAGTTCATACCTTAGCTGAACTGGATCGAGTGCTAAAACTTGACGATCTGCGCTTAGTGGGGATCAATAATCGCAATCTAGAAGATTTTACAGTGGATATCAGACTCACTCAGCAACTTGTAGAAGAGCGACGCTCAAAATTGCAAAGCTTTGGTATTACCATAGTCAGTGAGTCTGGTTTATATACTCCTGCTGATTTATCATTTGTCGCCCAAGCGGGTGTTCGTGCCGTTTTGGTAGGAGAGTCGTTAGTCAAACAAGCTGATCTACAGCAGGCTGTGCGTAGTCTGCTAAACTCCTAGCACGTCACAGTAGTGACAAAGGAAAAACGGGCATGAAAGCTATGGTGATAACAGGCTTCGGAGGTCCAGAAGTTTTTGCTCAGCGCGAGGTGGATAAACCGATACCAGGTAAAAACGAAGTTTTGGTCAAGGTTTATGCAACATCAGTTAATCCTGCTGATTGTGGAGTACGCCAAGGACTCTTTGGATCAAAAATAAAACTACCTGCAATTCTCGGCTACGACGTTTCAGGAGTCGTTGAGGCGATTGGAGAAAACGTCAGAGATTTTCAGGTCGGTGACGAAGTCTATTACGCCATAGGACTTATAGATGGTCAGGGTGCAAATACTGAATATCATGTCACTAATGAGTCGATTCTTACCAAAAAACCCGCCAATTTATCGCATACAGAAGCGGCTAGTGTCCCGGTGGCGGGCGGTACAGCATGGGCTGCTTTGTTCGATAGAGCAAGTCTTAAAGTAGGCGAAACCATATTGATTCATGGTGGTGCAGGGGGTGTAGGCTGCTTCGCTATCCAAATTGCCAAAGCAGCAGGTGCTTATGTTTACACAACCTGCGGCAGTTATGATTTTGATTTGGTGAAGTCTATCGGTGCAGATAGAGTTATTGACTACCGCAATGAAAACTTTATCGACATTATCTTGAAAGAAACGGGTGGTGAAGGAGTTGATGTGACTTTTTCTACCGTACCAGGCGAAGTTTTAGCCCAAAGCCTAACAGTAACGAAAGTTGAGGGTCGCGCTGTGACAGTCACAGGCGTACAGGGTGACCTTAACCCAGCTATTTTCAAAAATATTACAGTTCACTTTGTACACTTAGAAAATGCCCGCCCTAAACTCGAAGCTTTGAGAAAGCTCATTGAACGGGGTCAAATCAAACCTGTGGTTGGAATGACGTTTCCTCTAAGTCAAATTGCCCAAGCTCATCAAAAACTTGAGGAAGGGGGCGAAGGTGTACGCGGTAAGATTGTTGTGCAAGTTGCTGACTCGTAGTAGGTGATGGCAACACTGACTACTAAACCAATACTCATTACTTAGGTGCATTATTCTGATGAGTTCCATTTCCCAACGTTTTCAATCTTTAAGAGACCGCAATCAGCGCGCTTTAATTCCCTTCATAACAGCTGGAGATCCTGACTTACAAACCACAAAAGAAGCTTTACGCATCTTAGACAGCAATGGTGCTGACTTTATTGAACTCGGTGTTCCTTACTCTGATCCACTAGCAGATGGTCCTGTGATCCAAGCGGCTGCTACTCGTGCGTTGCACAAGGGAACTAAGTTAGAGCATGTGTTAGAGATTGTTGCCGATGTGAGTCCAAACTTGCAAGCACCGATCATTTTATTCACTTACTACAACCCGATTCTCAATCGGGGTGTTGAGTCGTTTCTGGGGCAACTCGCCAAGGTTGGAGTACGGGGATTAGTCGTACCAGACTTGCCTTTAGAAGAAGCAGAATATCTAATTAACACAGGCGCAGAATTTGGCATAGAAGTGATTTTACTTGTCGCTCCTACCAGTTCTCAAGAGCGGATTGAGGCGATCGCCAAGCAATCCCAAGGATTTATCTACCTTGTGAGTGTGACTGGTGTGACTGGTGTTCGCTCCCAACTACAAGATCGCGTCAAAACCTTACTAAGCCAGATGCGAAGCATAACTGATAAACCGATTGGTGTTGGCTTTGGCATCTCTGGACCAGAACAGGCGCGTCAGGTAAGTGATTGGGGTGCAGATGGCGTCATTGTTGGTAGTGCCTTTGTTCAAAGATTAGCAAATGGTAGTCCCACAGAAGGACTGCAAGCTGTTGAACAACTTTGTCAAGAATTGAAAGCCGCAATTGCCCAACCGTCTCTTCAAAGAGTTGGTTCAATACAATAATACAGTTATCAGTAAACAGTTGTTTTTGACTGATAACTGATAACTGATAACTGTTCACTGTTAACTGTTATTAAGACTCCTGAAAAGTTACTAGAACGTAAGAGGTTATATCCAGTGGTTAGCATCTCAGATATCAATAATAAAGTTGAATTGGCGACTGCAAGACCCGACTCCTTGGGGAGATTCGGAAAGTTCGGCGGTAAGTATGTTCCTGAAACCTTAATGCCCGCATTAAGTGAATTGGAAACAGCATATGAGCAATACTGCAACGAGCCAAGCTTCCAAGCAGAGTTACAAAATTTACTCAAAGACTATGTGGGACGCTCCACTCCCTTATATTTTGCCGAGCGTCTCACTACACACTACGCTCACAGTGATGGCACAGGACCACAAATCTATCTCAAGCGGGAAGATTTAAATCATACAGGCGCTCACAAAATTAATAACGCTTTAGGTCAGGTGTTGCTGGCAAAGCGCATGGGTAAGCAGCGCATTATCGCTGAAACCGGAGCTGGTCAACATGGGGTAGCAACTGCGACCGTGTGCGCTCGCTTTGGTCTACAATGCGTGATTTACATGGGCGTCCAGGATATGCAACGCCAAGCCCTGAATGTGTTTCGGATGAAACTGATGGGGGCTGAAGTCCGTCCAGTGGAGGCGGGTACTGGAACACTCAAAGATGCAACCTCCGAGGCGATTCGGGACTGGGTGACAAACGTGGAAACGACTCACTACATCCTCGGTTCTGTTGCCGGTCCCCATCCGTACCCGATGATAGTACGCGACTTCCATGCTGTGATTGGCAAAGAAACTCGCGCTCAGTCTCAAGAAAAATGGGGAGGAATACCTGATATTCTCTTGGCTTGTGTTGGCGGTGGTTCCAACGCGATTGGGCTGTTCCATGAGTTTGTCGATGAGCCATCTGTACGCCTGATTGGAGTTGAAGCAGCGGGTGAAGGTGTTGACACCCAGAAGCACGCAGCAACTTTAACACTGGGACGAATCGGCGTGTTGCACGGCGCTATGAGCTATGTACTGCAAGATGATGATGGTCAGGTTATCGAAGCACATTCGATTAGTGCTGGTTTGGACTATCCAGGCGTTGGTCCTGAGCATAGCTATCTCAAGGAACTTGGTCGCGCGGAGTACTACAGCGTCAGCGATTCTGAAGCTTTGGAGGCGTTGCAGCTTTTGTCTCAACTAGAAGGGATTATTCCAGCTTTGGAAACCGCTCATGCGATCGCCTATTTAGCAAAGCTGTGTCCTCAGTTAGATGGTAGTCCTCGGATTGTCATAAACTGCTCAGGTAGAGGCGACAAGGATGTGCAAACTGTTGCTAAAATCCTGAATTCTTAGTCTTTGTCCAAATATTAGGGACTATTGATAAATAACAATTTCAGGACTTACGTAAGGGAAACGTAGTTGCACCCGTTGCGAAGCAAGCAAGCAATCTCACAGTCTTATTCTTTCGTAACTCGTGCGTAAGTTCTAAATCCCAGACGCGGTTATTTTTCAGTAGCAACTCTTATTACTTTATATAAAAAAAGTAGAGAACCAAAATCCATGATCATTGTCGTCAAAAATGGTACACCTGCTGATGAAGTTACTCGCATCAGCCAAGAATTGCATAACACTTGGGGCGTCACTGTAGAAAAAAGCGTCGGACAAAACAAAGTGGTTTTAGGCTTAATTGGTGAAACTGCCACCCTAGATCCAATGCAGATACAGAATAACAGTCCTTGGATTGAGCAAGTACTACGAATTCAGAAACCTTTCAAGCGCGTCAGTCGAGAATTCCGTCATGGAGAAGCCAGTGAGGTTGTTGTTCCCACACCAAATGGTCCTGTCCACATCGGTGAAGAACATCCCGTTGTGTTGGTTGCTGGACCTTGCTCTGTTGAAAATGAAGAAATGATTGTGGAAACGGCAAAGCGCGTTAAGGCGGCTGGAGCCAAGTTTCTGCGTGGCGGGGCTTACAAACCTCGCTCCTCGCCTTATGCATTTCAAGGACATGGTGAGAGTGCTCTAGATTTGTTAGCAGCAGCTCGTGAAGCTACTGGTTTGGGGATCATCACAGAACTTATGGATGCTGCTGATTTACCAGCACTGGCTAGGGTTGCTGACGTGATTCAGATAGGAGCCAGAAACATGCAAAACTTTTCCTTGCTAAAGAAAGTGGGCGCTCAAGATAAGCCTGTGCTGATCAAACGCGGGATGTCCGCCACGATTGATGAGTGGCTCATGGCAGCAGAATATATTCTGGCAGCAGGAAACCCAAATGTAATTCTTTGCGAACGAGGTATTAGAACTTTTGATTCCAAATATGTTCGTAACACTCTAGATTTATCAGTGATTCCTGTGTTGAGACAGCTAACACATTTACCCATCATGATTGACCCTAGTCATGGTACAGGAAAATCAGAGTATGTTACACCGATGGCAATGGCAGCTTTAGCAGCAGGTGCAGATTCATTGATGATTGAAGTTCACCCAAATCCTGCTAAAGCTCTATCTGACGGACCTCAGTCCCTGACTCCTGAAAAGTTTGACAGATTGGTTCAGGAATTGTCAGTTTTGGGTAAAGTCGTTGATCGTTGGTCTATACCCGATCAACGTAGTTTAGTAGCTTTAGGACAGGTGTAGGAAGTAGGGTGTAGTATTTTGTGTTTGTAACAGAGGTACCAATACTTTTGAGTTAGGGGGAAAGGGAAAAATTCATCCTTTCCCTCTTTTCCTTTAACCTTGCTCATAAAAACATCTAATCTTTGGTATTTAACATCTTTCCAACGATATATTTTTTTGTTGATATTTTTTATATTTTATGAAACGAAAAAGAAAAGAGAGAAATCTAAAAAATTGACAAATCAATCAAAAGAATTTTGATTGATAAATTTATGAAAATTGCTTATTTTTGTATAGACAGTAGCGTTAATTACAGTTTTCCTTAAGTGATCTCTACATTCGTTGGAGAATTTCCGAAACAAAGCCATTCTTGATTTGTAATGCCCAGATAAATAATTACTAGTTTTGGCAATAACAGAGCAATAAAAAATTAAAAAAACAGGCTTATTTTTTGCTGATTTTATATGCCTGTGGTTGCGTAATTTTTAACGTATAAGTAGGAGGATTCTCTTTAATGGCAACTGATAACAATAATAATGGTGATCTCGGGAGTGTACTGCAACAATCTCCCTGGGGTCGATTGAGTGAAGTCACTTCTACTGAGAACGTATTACAAGGCTTTGGCAATGCTACTGGTGGTGGTAGCATCGGTGGCGCTCCCAGTGGTGCTGGTGGCGGTAGTCCCTTTACTAACTTTGGTAACCCGAATGCCTCTGGTAGCCCGCTTACTGGTGGTAGCAACCCTTGGGCTGCTATTGGCACTAGTGGTGGCAGTGCTCCCTCTGGTGGCGGTGGCACTGACGTGTTGACTGGTGCTCCCTCTGGTGGCAGTGCTGGCGGGTTCAGTGGCGGCAGCCAAGGTGGCATCGATTTTGCAAGCGCAACCGATTCGTTGTCGTTTCAGAACAGAATCCTGATTGATCAATACGTGGCTAATGGTCCTACTACCGAAAGTACAGATGTGTTGTCATGGCAGCTGACGAATAATGTTGTCAACCAGGTTTCCGGCTTGGGTAGCACATCACCTGTAAATGGTGGCGGCAGCACCGACGGCTTTGATGTTAACAGCATCCCGTCTGGCGGTGGTGGCAGCATTGGCGGCTTTGGTGGTGGCAACCAGTTTGGCGGCTTTGATCCTAACAGCATCGGCGGCTTTGGTGGTGGCAGCGGCGGCTTTGATGTTAGCAGCATCGGCAGCTTTGGTGGTGGCAACCAGTTTGGTGGTGGTGCCATCCCGTTTGCTTAGAGTTTCACCTTAAAAAAATTGTTGGGTTAACCAATACCTAAGGCAACCCAACATGATTCCAAGACCTACTAGCCAAACTAATCTCCTGTGACGAAACCAAAGAAGAAACTTAGAGACCGATCTAGCTTGCTTTCTTTAGTTTTCCTAGTTCAACAACATTTTTGTTCTAACGATAGGAGGATTTTTAGTTATGGCAACTTCTAACACTAACTCTGCTGCTAGTAGTGACAGTGTTTTTCCGCAGTTATCATCCAATTTTTTGGAGAAGATCCGGACAAACACCTCAACCTTTACTGACATTGTCAACCAATATAGAAGTGACAAAGCCGATGCAAGTGACGATCAGCCTCTGGCACCTGTAGTTGATTTGGTGAATGCAGTTTATGGCAGCGACTCACCCTTCTTAAATGGCAATGCCAGTGCATCTAGTGGTAACGACATAGTTACTGGTAGTGGCAGTGTGTTAAGTGGTAGCAGTCCAGTGACTGGTAGTAGCAGTGTGTTTCCTTCGCGTTCTGAGATTTGGAACCAGGTAAAAGCTGATATCTTATCTGACTACCTTGCTAATCAGAATTCTGGTGTCGGCAGTCAGCTTCCGCAATCATCAACTGAAGTCTTGCAACTGTTGGCGAATGACCTCACAACTTTGAGTCAAGCTATTGATTCATTGCACTCTGGGAACAATGCGATCGCTAGTACTAGCACTCCGATTGTTTAACGTCCCAGTTTGAAGTCAAAAATGTTGGGTTGACCCGTAAAAGGATCAACCCAACAACATTCCAAGAGTTACTAGTCAATAAATAGCCTGCACTTAAAAAACCAAAGACTAAAGCAATAAGGCAGGCTTTATGTATTTAATTTCCCACATTGTACTAGGTTTGAGTCCTAAAAATTAGGAGGATTATTTTTTATGACAACTTCTACCGTTAATCCTGACACCAATTCAGTTTTTCCCCCAGCTACTGATGTAGCTAGTGTTAGCAACTACTCGGCTGGTAGTGTACCACCAGTTTCAGATCCCCTAACTAGTGGTGGCAGTTCCTTACCCGTTGACACTTCCCTACCGGTTGACACTTATTCTGCTAGCACCTCTGTGCCTACTGCTAGCACCTCAGTACCTATTGCTAGCACCTCTGCTCCTACTGCTAGCAGTCTGGCTCCAATCAGTAACAGCAACTCATCTGCAAGTGGTACTGACACCTTAGCCAGCAGCAACTTGTTTGCTAGCAGCTCGGGTACTAGCGCTGTTGGTGGTAGCAGCAACCCGTTTGGTAGCATCTTAGGTACTAGCAACTCAAGTAGTACCGGCTTAGGATCTGGCAGCACCAACACCTTTGCTGGTGCTGCAAACAATCCGTATGCTGGTGGTGGCGGTCAACCTTTCGCTAGTCTTGGCAACGTAGTTGTTGGTGAGAGTCAATGGATCATCGGTAAAGAAAACACACCGGAAAGATTTTCAAAAGCGATAAATTTTACTGTCGAGCAGTTGGTTGACTCAGTCATGGACAAACTGAGTTACAAAATATCCCAGAGTGGCATTACTGTTTCTTCCAGTGGTGGAAATCCATTTGCTGGTGGAAACAATCCCTTCAGTACTACCAGTGCGCCAGCTCTGGATTACTTGAAACAGGCTTATGGTACAAATTTCCCTATACCTAAATCAGCTGAAAGTTTGCTGACATCCGTCTACAGTCAGACCTTGCCAAGTGCGTCTGGTACTTCGGGTGCTAGTGCTGGTACCTCGGTTGCTGGTGGTAGCAACCCGCTTGTACCTACTAATAACACAGCTATTGCTCCTGGCAGTATACCTCAGCAACCATCTATAGATATTGTGCAAGTCCTCTTTGGTCAGGACTTAAAAGGCGCTGGCGGAAGTAGCTCACCCTCCGACATCTTAAGGATTGTCCAAGATGACCTATTAAACTTCACCAAAACAGTCAACTCCGCTACAGGTAAAAAACTGTTCAGTGGTAACAATACGCCTCTGAAATCACCTTCCGATTTATTGACGCTCTATAAAAATGACATACTGAGTGCAAATACTAGTATTAATACTGGTACTCAAAACATTAGTAATGGTGATCCGTACAGCAACGTATTTGCTGGTAGTGCCACTCAAGGTGGATCTCAGGCTGTTCAACCACCCACCGATGTCTTGTACACTGTCCTTGGTGGTCTGTTGCCCTTCAGTGGCACTGACAACATTTTTAATACTCCTGAAGGTGGCATACCCATTGGTTATGGCAATAAGGACTTTGGTAGTAACAACGCTGTCATAGGTAATGCCAACTGGAACTATGGACAATCCAATGTAAGCGTAGGTAATGCTAACTGGAATTGGGACTCCACTAAAAACAACGCAACAATTGGTAATGGCAACTGGCATTTAGAGTCTAGTCAAAACAACAGAACCATTGGTAATGGCAACTGGTACTGGGAGTCAACCAGTGACAACGTAACTCTTGGTAATGGTAACTGGGATTTCGGAAATAACAACACAACCATTGGTAACGGTAACTGGGACTTCGGTAGTAATAACACAATCATTGGTACTGGTAACCATGTCTTCACCAGCAACAGCCTAGTTATTGGTGATGGCAATTGGTCTGTGATTATTGACAAATCCAACACTGCGGCTGGTGAGTTTCTCGGTAAGTTAGATAATTTGGTATTGTCGATGGGAATCAAAGACGCTGGTGATAATCTAGTTAATTCCCTCTTCACCAAATTCGCGGATGCTTTCCAACCCTTAACAGGTAACCTTGGAGAATCTGGCCTCAAGACATATAATCAACTCTTCTACTCTGGTGCCAATAACACCTAAGTAACGCGATCTGTCGCTATCCAGTAACGAAGCGATCGCCAACAAGTAGCCCCGAAGTTCAACCATCAAAGCTTTTTTGAGTTTTGATGGTTGAACGATTATGTGATTTACTGACCAACTAGCCAAACATTAACTCTTGTATCAAATCCACCAGTAGCAAGCTTTGTTCCATCAGGACTAAAGGCTACAACGCTAGCCCAGTCGGAATGTCCATAAAGTGTGGTTATCAACTCGCCTGTTGTTAAATTCCACAGCTTAATTCCATCTTTGGCAGCACTGGCAAGAGTTTGTCCGTTTGGGTTGATGGCGATATCATTTACCCAGTTGTTGTCTCCTGTCAGGGTGCGAACAGATTGTCCAGTGGTAACATTCCAGACTTTAATTGTGCGATCGCGACTCGCACTAACAAACGTCCTTCCATCTGGAGTAAAAACTATTTTAGTGACTGTATTATAATGCGCCCCTGGAATTGTGCGGATTAATCTTCCACTACTCAAATCCCATAGCTTAATCACGCCAATATTATCACCACTCGCCAGCGTCTGACCATCAGGACTAATCGCCACTGTATTAATCGAGTTATCAAAACGTGTCAAAATCGCAAGTGGGCGCTGTTGTAGCAAATCCCACATCCGAATACCATCTAATGCGCCACTGACAAGAACTTTACCATTTGGAGTTACAGCTAAAGATAGTACATTGCTTGTATGTTCCACAAAGGAGCGAGTAAATTTGCGGCTTTTGAGGTTCCAAAGGTTAATAGTGTTGTCATCACTGCAACTGGCAAGAGTTTGACCATCTGGCGAAATCACGATAGATTCTACTGCAGCTTTTTGTGCTCTATCAATAATTCCAAGCCTTCTGCCAGTTATTGTATCCCATAAGCGAATTATGCCTTCATTATCATTGCCACCACTAAGAAGAATTCGGCTATCTGGAGTGAAGGCGAGAGATTTAATAGGTCCGGTATGCTGTATGAATGTGTAAAGAAGTTGTGGATTCGCAACACTAGTCGTCGGTTGAGCTACTGGTGTCACTTTAAACTCAACAGGGATTGCAGATGGTACTTGGATCAGCGAAGTGATGGCAACGGCACCTGCTACACTCATGAGTGTCACAAAATTCTTGGCACTGGTTATTTGAGACTGAAATTCCTTTATACGCCCATAAAGCTTTGCATTTTGGATTTGCAAGAGGAATTTATTGTGATTATTCATATATTTTAAATATCTCAAGACAGCCTGTACCATATTGACAGGCGGTAAACTTCCGCCCATCAATGATCATACTGGCGCATAGGTAGCAAAGCATACCATATTTATTTGTTTTTAGCAACAATCAATAATAAATATCATGACTCAAATTTCAGAGCCAAAATCTACCGATATGGTGGCTTTTTCTTAGAAACACTCAGCATCGGTAAAGCAGGACTTGACGATCGCTCAGGCAGGTAATGTTGTACAACAGGTTCATCAGGTAAGGGGCGGCGTTGTTGAATCCGCCACCATTTGTAGGCTAGCGCCACTCCTGTTGTCCCTAAGCCAAAAGCAAACAACGACCACCTATCGTCAAACCCACCAATCAATGCATCTATGACTCCCATTGTAATCAGTACACTGATCAGTGGTTCTTTACGGTAGCTTGACTTCAAAAAACGAGGAAATACAGCATTCATCACAAGCTTTTTTGTTCCTGTTCACCTTTAGATATATATTTATATTTTTTGAGAGCACCTAAGCGAGCGATTGACGCTTTTGTGATAGAGCCTCAATTTCATTATAGTTCGGTTCAGTTCTACTACCATTAACGCCCAATTAAAGGTTTTATTAAGTCAAAACCAGCCGCGATATTCAGCTGGTTTGAGCTTCTGGTCATTTTTGTGGTACAAGAGTCACTTCTAAGTTGGTAAAATCCTACTTAAGACCGAGCCATGATAAGACTCCTTGGTTGGTAACATATTCTATTACCACCATGATTAGGAAGCCAATCATTGCAGCTCGACCATTCAAACGCTCAGCATATTCATTAAACCCGAACTTCGGCTCTTCCAACTTAGGAGTTACGCTTGGCTGTATCATCATTGAAAACCTCTTTTTGGCAAATGAACTTTTAAGTGGATATCTGAAACTGGATATTTGAGTAACAACACAACTGAGCTATTTTACAGGATTGTCACTGTTTACAATTATTTACGATTCTTATCTTAGTTTATTGTAGAAGCAGTTTCGTAATCGTCAAGAGCAAAAGTTTGAACTACAGTGGTGGTATCACAGAGAGTTAAGTTGTCCAGAGTAGTCAAGTGTAGAGTGCCAAAGGTTAATCCCTTGTAAAGGTATCCTCTGTTCGAGGGTGAAACAGCGCTGTGTTCTCAAAGCTGAGTGTAGTCTTTGCACTTCAATACTTTCGACTTCAATACGAGTTATAAAATTCGTAGTTTCTGATTCAACAGAAAATGAATGAGACTGACAAACTATAGCTATACAAAAATCCATAAGAGGCGATAAATGGAAATTGGTATTCCTAAAGAAACAAAAGACCTAGAGTTTCGAGTTGGCTTAAGTCCTTCTAGTGTGCGAGTCTTACAAGAAAATGGTCATAGAGTTTTCGTAGAGACTCAAGCCGGTATCGGGGCGGGATTTACAGATGATGACTACATTAGCGCTGGCGCGAAAATAGTCACCACCACTGACGAAGCTTGGAAGTGCGAACTTGTTGTCAAAGTAAAAGAGCCATTGTCTGCAGAGTATAAGTTTTTGCAGAAGGGGCAAATTTTGTTTACATATCTGCATTTAGCAGCTGACCGAAAGTTAACCGAACATCTGATTGATTGCGGTGTAACGGCGATCGCCTATGAAACTGTAGAACAACCAGGGAACAACAAATTACCTTTGCTGAGTCCCATGAGTATTATTGCAGGTCGGTTATCCGTACAATTTGGGGCAAGATTTCTAGAGCGTCAGCAAGGTGGTAGAGGAGTTTTGCTAGGCGGTGTACCTGGAGTTAAACCAGGCAAAGTCGTGATTCTAGGTGGCGGTGTTGTTGGTACAGAAGCGGCGAAAATTGCTGTGGGTATGGGCGCTGCTGTCCAAATTCTCGATGTTAATGTTGAGCGCCTCGCGTATCTGGAAACCTTGTTTGGTTCCAGAGTCGAACTGCTTTACAGCAACTCCGCCCATATTGAAGCTGCGCTCAAAGATGCCGACTTGCTCATCGGTGCTGTTTTAATACCAGGACGTAAAGCACCCATCCTTGTGTCCCGCAACTTAGTAAAACAAATGCATCCTGGTTCTGTGATAGTCGATGTTGCTGTTGATCAAGGCGGTTGCGTGGAAACTGTACACCCCACATCCCATACTCATCCTGTTTATCTCGAAGAGGGTGTGGTGCATTATGGTGTTCCTAACATGCCGGGGGCAGTACCTTGGACTTCAACCCAAGCATTAAATAACAGCACTTTACCCTATGTTTTGCAGTTAGCAAATTCAGGGATAAAAGCACTGACAAACAACCAAGCATTAGCCAAAGGTGTGAACGTACAAGACCATCGCTTAGTTCACCCTGCACTACAAGAGGTATTTTCTGACTTAGTCGTGTAGTTGGTTATGAGTTTAGTAGTCCCCTCTTGGTCTTCTTTTTCTTCCTCTTGTTCTGTCGTTTTCCCAGTACCCATGAGCGGTAGCTTCACAGTAAAAGTGGCTCCTTGTCCTAGTCCTGGACTTTCGGCATGAACGCTTCCCCGATGCATTTCCACCAGAGAACGTACAATTGCTAGTCCTAGTCCCAATCCACCTTGGTGTCTGGTGATGCTACCATCAGCTTGACGAAAGCGCTCAAAAACATAGGGAAGAAAATCTGGGCTGATACCACTACCTGTATCGCTCACCCGAATAAGTGCTAAGGAGCTTTTAGCCGCAGATGAGTGGTGTTGCTGAGGTTGAAGTGTTTCTGAGGAAGATTCAGCACTGAGTAACAATCGTACCTCTACTCTTCCGTCTTTCGGTGTGAACTTGAGGGCATTACTCAGTAAATTCCAAGCTATTTGCTGTAAGCGGTTTGGATCACCACAAACGACAAAAGAGGTGGAGGAGTTTGCAGTCCCCTCTGGGGATGAAGAGAGTGAGGGAAAATTTTCCCTATCTCCTATAGTGTTTCTTGTTGCCTCGTTCTGTGTGTTAGTGTGTTCAATAATATACTCAAGTTGAATATTTTTTTTATCAGCTTCTAAGCGTACGCTATCTACAACAGTTGCAATCACAGATGTTAAATTAAGTTGACAGAGATTGAGCTTTAGTTTGCCACGCATAATCCGTGAGACATCTAGAATATCGTCTATAAGTTGTGCCTGCAAAGTAGCGTTGCGTTCAATCGTTTCTAGAGCGCGTGTAATGGCTTTTTCATCCATCTTTCGCTGACGCAGCAGTTTAGACCAACCTAATATTGAAGTTAAAGGTGTACGAAGTTCATGGGAAAGAGTCGCTAAAAACTCATCTTTAAGGCGGTTTGCTGTTTCAGCTTCTTGTCGGGCTGCTTGTTCGCGGATGAAGTTAATGTGTTCTTCTTGTGCTTGTTTGCGCTCTGTAATATCTTCTATCGTGCCGATATATCCAATAACTTCGCTTTGATCCGAAAGCATCGCCGACGAGGACATATGAACCCAACGCTGAATTCCTGTCGAGGTGAGTATGCGAAATTCTGCTGTGTATTCCTGTCGTCGCTCTGATATATTATACCAATCAGCAATCACTCGCCCTCTATCTTCAGGATGAATTGTTTGTGTCCAACCCTCGCCTAAACTCTCCTCCAGTGTCATCCCATAGATAGCTTGATATCGTGGATTAATATAAGTGCATTTACCTAATGTATCTGTGAGAAAAATGCCTACAGGCGAGCAAGCACTCAAAGAGCGAAACATCTCTTCGCGCTTTCTCAGTTCGGTATTCATCTGTGCCAATTGTGCCGCTTGTCGCTTGACTTCGACAGTTTTTTGAAACAGATCAACAAATGCGGCTACCTTGGATTTTAAAATTTCTGCATGAATGGGTTTGAACAGGTAGTCTACAGCACCAACAGAATATCCTTTAAACACCATGTTATCACTCGTGCTAAATGCAGTCAAAAAAATAATTGGTGTATGGCGCGATCGCTCTCGCTGTCGAATTAGGGCAGCTGTCTCGAACCCATCCATGTCAGGCATTTGCACATCCAGCAGAATCACCGCGAAGTCCTGATTAAGCAAACATCGCAGTGCTTGTGCGCCGGATGTAGCCCTCACCACATTTTGACGCTGACTACCTAAAATCGCCTCTAAGGCTAATAAATTTTCTGGATGGTCATCTACCAACAAAACGTTAACTTTCGGTTCAAATGGCATTTCTATCTGTATGCTTTGGGAAATAGATGAAAACGTTTTCACGTCTTCCTATTGACTGTGACGTTTGCGCTTATTTTATTGACACTATCTTAAGTTAGAAATTTAGTTATTCCTTCTGACTGCAGTTAAGAGCTTTTTGTATGAAGAATTAGCCAAGGACTTTCTCAAAAATTACACATTTTAACTAAGTAAGGGGCAATATCTGCCAAAGGTAGAACTTTATCTGCAACTCCAGCGGCGATCGCCGCTTCAGGCATTATTGGACAAGCTGCTGTTGAAGGTTCCTGCACCACAGTTTTGCCGCCCCGTGCTTTAATTTTTCTCATCCCTTGCATTCCATCATGATTAGCTCCTGTCAAGAGAACTGCAATTAACCTTTCGGCATAAGTATCGGCTGCGGTTTCAAATAGCACATCTATTGACGGGCGTGCATAAGTCACAGCAGCATCCACACATAAGGAAAAGCTTGGCTCACGAACCGCATCACTTGTTACTTCTATCATCAAATGATAATCTGCTGGAGCTAGATATATGTAACCAGGCACAATTTCTTCTTTATCTTGCGGCTCGGTGACAACTAAAGCACTGTACTCCTGTAACGCGACTCTCAATTTATCATCTGAAGATTTGTGACGATGCTGAACAATAGCTACAGGTACTGGGAAGTTTTTTGGCAATCCAGCGAGTAAAACTTCAAGGGCTTCTAACCCTCCTAAGGATGTACCAATAGCAATGAATTGAATTGTCATGAGTCGTGAGTGATAACTCGTTAATAATTAGTAGTTTATGGCAATTATCAACAACTATCGAATTCTACGGTAAAACTTTTCTCCACCTTCTAATTGCTCATAGTCTTGTTCATGCGGAGTGAACTTCATTGTTTCCTGGCGTCCTAAACCCAAAATACCGAACTGAACAAGGCTTTCATGAAAAAGATTAAAGACTCGTTGTTGTAAAAATCTATTAAAGTAAATTAATACATTTCGACATAAAATAATGTTAAATTCGTTGAAAGAATTATCTATGACTAAATTATGTTGTGAAAAAATTATATTCTCTTTAAGATACGAAGAAAAAATAGCATGTTCATAGGCTGATGTATAATATTCGGAGAAAGCTTTTTTTCCACCTGCTTGCAAATAATTTTGAGTATAATATTGCATTGCATCTAATGGATAAATTCCAGCTTTCGCTTTTTTTAAAACCATCTCATTGATATCAGTTGCATACAATCTACAACGATGATAAAGTCCCTCTTCCTGGAGTAAAATTGCCAGAGAATAAACTTCTTCACCACTAGAACATCCCGCATGCCAAACGCGAATGAAAGGATAAGTTCGTAAGATTGGTACAACTTTTTTCCGAAACATCAAAAAAAAGTTGGGGTCACGAAACATAGTCGTTACATTAACCGAGAGGCTACACAGAAATCTCTCCATACATTCGGGATCATGGAGAACTTTTTCTTGCAGTCCAGAAATACTGGTTAAACTTTCGGCTCGAATAATTTTCCAAATTCGTCGTTTGAGTGAGGCTAAGGCATAATTCCTAAAATCAAATCCGTAATAACGATGTATGCCTTCTAATAACAATTGAATTTCAATATCTTCAAGCTGCTCTCTAAGCATATATAGGAATCCGGTTTGCTTTGTTCTAGTTGAGCTAGGGAACGCTTAACAGTGAACAATTGATCACTGGTAACTGGTAACTGATAACTGATAACTGATAACAGTGTACCTAACTGAGTAAAAATTCTATAGGATTTACATCGAATATCTTTTCTTTAAAATCATTATTATGATGATATAAAAAGCACGATATATAAATAACTAAAAAAGTGTATCAAATCAACAGAATAGCAAATAACTATGCGCTTTAGATTTTGGTTCAGTGAGATTTCAAGACACAGTTAATAATTTGAAATTTAACACAAACAACTCAGGAGTCATAACCCAGAATGAGGGCATGAATTCTGTGGAATGCTCGATTGAGTAAAGGGGTTTAAGGTGCGTTTCCCCTGCGGTTTCAATCCCCATTTAATGGATTCTGACTCGTGTAGAGTGCAAAAGCGCAGCCCATTCTGACTTGGTGAATTCTTTTTTAATTTTTTATTTTATCCCGGAGTAAGCCTAAACTTAAAACGAACATACTCACCAATAAAGTTACGCCTTGAGGTTCAGGGACTGAAGTTGATTTGGTTCCTCTTGTCACTGCATATATTTTACTTGCTGAAGGGTCTCCTTCATAAAATGTAGAGAATATAAAGTCTCCCGTCACCGGATCAATAGTTGCTCCCATCACTCCAGTTAGAGATGTTGGCGAGTGAAAGCCAAGTCCGGTGATAAAATTTCGACGGCTGTTGGCGATCGCATCTCCATTTCCATCTATCGTATAAGCAGAAACGCTGCTGTTATCATATTCTTCAATTACCAGACTATCTTCAAAAAACCCAGGATTTCCTGCTTTTACGTAGAAAAAACCATCCAGTCCACCATCAAGCTGAACACTTCTGGTGGGCGTAGCAATATCATATGTACCTGAGCTATCTGGAGTGATAGTTGTGTCATAAAAGATATTACTCGTATAAGAAGTAATTTTAAGCCGACCAGCTCCAGCAAATCCTTCAGGGACAAAGTTTAATGCACCAGTGGAAGCAGCAAAGCCAAGAGTGTTTAGATCAATTTGTTTATTAGGACTACTGCTACCAGGCTTTATTTGACCAATGCTGTTGTCAGGATAGGAGGTATAGAACAACACATCAGCTTTGGGGCTATAAGCTAAACCAGCATCAATTCCTCCTGTGCTGATTCCGGGGGCTTGTGTCAAAAAGGATGGGATACCAAAACCAGTGATGTGGTTGTTACTCTCACGGCTGACTTCAACTGCATAAATTCCTGCATCCGGGGTATCAGCCAAACCGCTGATTAACAGCGTATTGGGTTCTCCTGGCTGAAATGTTATTCCACCATAAGCAGGTGGAATTTGTTCGATAGAACCAAGATCTGTTATTGAATAAAAATTAGAGAAATCTGACCCCAGTTTTGGTGTCACTGTTGCTTCCACCGCTTGACTTATTACTGCAAACGCAAGGAACACTCCTCCTGCAGCAGCCATGAAGAAATTTCTCATACACAGTTCTTTCTAAGTAGCAATACTTTATACTACTTTTTTTAACTATGTTTGTCAGTAATATTATTTATATCAGGGAACAGGCGTGTGATTGTCTCGTGGTGTTGGAACCTCACCCTGCCCTATCGGGCATCCCTCTCCTTAGCAAGGAGAGGTAAAGATTTTAGCGCCTATTCAAGCGAGGGTGAGGTTTCGCTAGAAATGTGTATACACGATAGCCCCGCGAGTTCGGGGAGGGTTGGGGAGGGGTCTGATCCATGTGTTGCATTTTTTTCAACTATCTCACTGCAGCACAGTTACTAGTAGGTGCTGGTTGCTCACGTTGTGGACCAGTTTTGGTGGGATCATAACCTACCAGCACTACCTGACCTTTTTCGTTATATATCCAACCTCGGGCTGGTATTATCTGTTTGACAGGTGGCTTTTGAGATGGTTGCTTTTGTGTTGCAGTTGTTGAACTCACGGTACTTGTCACAGGCTTAATTAAATCAACCCGCACATTATTACTACTGAGGATTTTATTTGGATCAGTTGGAAGTCCGCCACGTCCGGTGATAGTGAAACTGCTACCAAAACCTTTTACACAGGGATTTTGAGCAACCCGCTGTGCGGGGTCGATGACAGTTTCTGATAATTCAAACAACCCACGAGTGGGGTCAATATCTGGGGTGATAATGTTGATAGTTCCATTTAAGGATGGGTTTTGTTGCGAAAATGCGGTTATGTCACTTTCAGGCGTTGATTGGGAGCGAGGCTGGATTCCAAACACACCTTGAGTTATGATTGTGATGTTTCCACCGCTACCGCTGAAAGCATTGGCAGTGATATCACTATTTTCACTAGGGAAGGCGACGATTAATGGAGAGTTAATTGTGATGTTGCCGCCATTTCCACCAGCACCAATAGTACCTGCACTGGTGGAGATATTACTGTTGCGGCGTAAGAGTAATAAGTCTCCGACTCCTAAAGTGATGTCGCCACCGTTACCTGATTTGGTTGTAGCTGTGATACTTCCTTGATTGTCTAAGTTGATAGAGTTTGCGTTGATTTCTAAGTTACCTGCGGGCTTTGTGTTGTCACTCCTCACGGTTACCGTACCACCATCCCTGACAATCAACTTTGGAGTTTCAATGCTCACGCTTCCGCCACTACCTGTGCTTGTTGAGGTCGCTGCGGCACTAATTTGACTCTCGGATGTGTCGTTATAAAACCTACCGTTTGGATTAAGTAATTTACCAGAGACTTCTACAGATTCCTTGGCACGAATTACCAATGTACCTGCATTGCCGTCACCTTCAGTACTTGTTGATACTCTCGCTCCATCTCTGACTCGCAAGCGGTCAGTTTCAATCGTCACACTTCCTCCAAAGCCTTTGGGTGGAGTTCTCGTTTGATCTTCGTCTACTTGAACACCTGCAAATATACCTCCGGGGAAGAAGTTCGCATTAGCTGTTTCATAGACATCGATATCTGAGGCGCGAATCAATAAATTGCCAGCATCACCTTTACCAAAGGTAGCAACTTGCACTTTAGCGCCATCACTGACACTTAAACGGTTGGTTTCAATAGTCAGATTACCGCCTTTACCCTCACCTTGTAAGTTGATCTGAGAAAACAAGCCAGCAGGATTCCTAATTGGCTCATTAGGATTATTTGAGTTGATTGAAAAGACTTTTCCGCTCAGTTCTACTGAGTCGGAAGCACGAACAGTAAGATTGCCACCTTCTCCTTTGCCAGAATTCACAGCACCTACTTGGGCGTTTCTAACAACCAACTTTTTCGTCTCGATGGTTAAGTCTCCACCCTTTCCTATGCCTCCTGTTTGTACACTAGCATCCAGAAAACTGGTTTCTCCAGGTTGTCCTGTGCCTAAAACTTCTACTAAATCATTGGCTTTAATGAATAAGTTGCCAGCTTTTCCATTGTCTTGACCATACGTACTCGTTGACACTACAGATCCATTTTTGTTGCTAAAGCTTCCTGTATCGATAGTTATGTCTCCACCGTTTCCTCGTCCGCCATTGCTGGCAGTCAGTAGAGCGCCATCAGTTAAAGAAACTGACCCCGTGGATCCCGTTGAAATTTGAATCTTGCTGCCATCGCCTATTGACCCAGGCTCTACATCCGTAAAAATACCAGTGATGCCAGTATTTGTACCTGTAAATGAAACAGAGTCCGTAGCTTTTATAGATACAATACCAGGATCTCCCTCAGCATTGGAATATAAGCCAGCTTGCAGTTGAGATCTCTCGGTTAAGGAAACTGTCCTGCCTTCGATTTGAATATTGCCAACTTTGCCTTTGGCTGGTTGTCTCTGACTATTTCCGATATTGCTTAAGATCAAGCTTCTGTTCGCAAGGGAGACAGTATCTTTTGCTTCTACCCTGATATTGCCAGCATTACCCTGCCCAGCATTGCTAGCTTGCACAAAGCCATCACTTAAAGAAACCGACTCTGCTTTAATATTGATGTTGCCGCTATTGCCCGTTCCTCCAAATGGCACAAAGTTGTAAATGCTACTTCCAGAGAGTTTCACTGACCCTGTAGCATCGATGTCAACATTTCCCGCCTGACTACCAACTAACCCGAAACCTTGTCTTATTCCCGCATACAAGCCACTTCCTCCGGAAATATCTAAATTTCGGGCGTTGACTGCTATACTACCCCCTCCACCAGCACGTACATCCAGAAAAGCTTCATTAGTAAGCGATACATCCGCTCTTTGCACTCCCACAGGAAAACTCAAGCTTCCATCACCATTGAGTCCCACCGTCCCGGCTGCAGATAAGCCTCCTAACTCAACTCGTCCTCCGAGTGCACGCAGAAAAGAACCATCTAAGTTGACATTACCACCTACCAATGCTAAAGAATTTCCAGGGTTTACCTGAAGAATAGGATATTCAGTTGTCGTGGATTTTGTGGTGATATTTTGGGGATTATCCCGAAATCCCAAGCCAATCGGAACATTTATAGTTAACAGTGGCGGTGCTTGCGGATTGGTTGCACTAAACTCAAGCCCATTGTCGAATAGGAAACTATTCGCCGTAGTCCCCAAAAATGAACCACCAATATTCAAACTGGCATTTGGTCCAAAAATAATCCCTGCTGGATTGAGTAAAAATAAGTTAGCTGGGTTAAGTGTCCTTATCAAACCGTCAATATTAGAAACAGAACCACCTGTCACCCGACTGATAATGTTTTGTATATTTGCTGCATTGTTGAAGGTTGCCGAACCACCATTAGGAACAGAAAATTCTTTGAAGCTGTGAAAAAGGTTTGTTCCTCTTGTTGTTCCGTCATTGATGTTGAAATTTTTGCCATCAGGAGTGACGATAACTGTGGTGGATGCAGTTCCATCAGAAGTCACTTGTTGGGCTGTGACGGTGTTTATAGAAGTCAAACCCCCAATGGCGCATAGGGGTGAAGTGATAAAAAAGAGCCAATACGCTTTAAGGATGCTACGCAATGCTCCAAAGGAGTCAACCCAAGAGGGCGAACGCCAATTATGTTTCATAAATTTTAAATAGTTGTTTCTCTTCTCAAAAGGATTCTAATGGAGAAGGTGTTTCTTAAGAAATCAAAGTTAACTATTTAACACAATTAGCAGGCTTGAGGAGGACAACAAGGGGAGGAGAGGATAAGGGTGAAAATGTCAAGCATAAGGACTGGTGGTAGCTTCAAAAATTTGTTGTGCAGTTAAGTTTAACTCTGAAAATGTTAGAGACTGAATGCGCTCATCACCCCGAAACTGATTAACCTGGTACTCACCTTCAACTAGGTTGTAAATAGAGATGGTTGGTTGTTTGGGATTACCGATAAACTTCCTCGCGCCGAGAGCAAGATAGTCTATAATCCAGTATTCAGGAATGCCAATTTGTTCATAATCAGCCAATTTTTTATAGTAATCATCACGCCAGTTTGTACTAACAACTTCGACAACTAAAGGAATTGATGCGGCTTGAATAACGGTTGATTCCTTTTTCCACAGAGGTTCATTTACCAAATTAGAACGGTTTAGTATCAGCACATCTGGTGAATAAGCTGATTCATTTTCAGGTGGTTTGACTAGCACGGTTTTGGGGATGCCATAGGCTAGATTGAGGCGACTATATTCCAAAGTGAGTTTCTCAACTAAGAATAGGATAATTTCCTCATGTTCTCCTAGTGGTTGCGGCATTTTAACAATAACTCCATCATGCAGTTCATAACGCCCATCCTCTGGTTTCCACTTTGCAAATTCTTCAAATGTTACTAGTTTGCGTAAGGGTTGAGTCATTTTTCTCTCCCGTTCGTTCTCTTGTCAGGATACTCATTAGAGGATTTTGTTGCCAATCTCGATTAGCAAGCTTTGTGCGATCGCCTAGATTATATCTTGCACCATTCTCGATAACCTCAAGGTGGGCACTGCCGAAAACGTAAGAATAGGAGTTTGGTGCAAACGGTAAGCAGTGCCCACCCTACAGAAATTACTGGACGGACGAGATTGCTCGAAGATGTCAAAAAAATATCATTTCACACTCGCAACTTCTCGATTCAAAACTTGATTTAACTTCCCGCTACGATAACCTTCCAAATCTAATGTCACGTAAAGAAAACCAAACTCTTGAAATGCAGAAACAATTGATTGCAAATCAGTTTTTAAAACAAACTCTTTGATTTGTTGTGGCGGTAATTCAATTCGTGCTGTATCTCCCTCAGAACGTACCCGCAAATTCTGGTAACCCAACTTGCGTAAATAAATTTCTGCCCTACCGACTCGTTGTAACTTAGCAACGGTAATCTCTTCGCCGTAGGGAAAGCGTGAACTCAGACATGGTTGCGCAGGTTTCTCCCACCAAGGTAAACCGAGTTCTTGGGAAATTTGGCGGACTTGCGCTTTGGTGATACCGATTTCTGCTAAGGGCGATCGCGCACCTCTTTCTTTTGCAGCCTGAATTCCTGGGCGATAATCATGTAAGTCATCAGCGTTGACTCCATCCACCACATACGGATAACCCAATTCAATCGCTAAGGGTTTGAGGGTGTCGTGCAGTTCACTTTTGCAAAAGTAACAGCGGTTCACAGGGTTGGAAGTGTAATTGGGATTTTCCATCTCATGTGTTTGAATAATTTGATGACGAATCCCAATCGTCGCTGCTTGCAAGGAGGCGTCTTCCAACTCTTCGCTTAACAGTGAGGGAGACATAGCTGTGACAGCCAAAGCGCGATCGCCTAAAACATCATAAGCCACCTTGGCAACCAAAGTGCTATCCACTCCGCCAGAGTAAGCTATCAAAGCCTGCTCCATTTCTACAAACAATGCTTTTAATTTTTCAAGTTTTTCTGTTAGCATCATCTCCAATCTTGTCCAAATGATATCGCCCTCCATCAATTCCATTTTAGGTGGGCGATAAAGGAATAAGGGAAAAAGATACAGCAGTTACCAGTTACCAGTTACCAGTTACCAGTTACCAGCGATCAGTTATCAGTTGTCACTGTTCACTGTTAAGCGTTCCGTATTCCCTGTTAAGCGTTCCCTGTTAAGCGTTCCCTATTTCCTGCTATACAAGTTATGAATTTTAGATGTCAAAACTATGAATGCACAATTCGCTCAATTAATTGTTAACGGTATTGCTTTGGGTAGCATTATTGCTTTAGCATCTGTCGGACTTACTCTCACCTACGGAATTTTACGGTTATCTAACTTTGCTCACGGTGACTTTTTAACGTTGGGAGCTTATTTGACGCTGCTTGTTAATAGCTTTGGTGTTAATATTTGGCTGTCTATGGTAATAGCTGCAATTGGCACAGTAGCAGCAATGCTGTTGTCGGAAAAGTTGCTATGGTCTCATATGCGTTCTATCCGTGCTACTTCCACCACTCTTATTATTATCTCTATCGGGCTTGCCTTATTTCTTCGTAATGGCATTATCCTTATCTGGGGCGGTAGTAACAAAACTTACGATTTGCCCGTGGTTCCGGCTATGGATATTCTGGGTGTGAGAGTACCCCAAAATCAATTGTTGGTTTTGTTCCTAGCTGTTGCAGCAATTGTTGCATTACACTACATTTTACAAAACACCAAAATCGGCAAGGGAATGCGAGCAGTTGCCGACGATTTAGATTTAGCTCGGGTTTCTGGTATTAATGTAGACAAAATTATTTTATGGACTTGGGTGATTGCTGGTACTCTGACATCCTTGGGTGGAAGTATGTACGGCTTAATTGGAGCCGTGCGACCAAATATGGGATGGTATTTGATTTTACCTTTATTTGCCTCAGTGATTTTAGGAGGAATTGGCAACCCTTACGGTGCGATCGCAGGAGCTTTTATCATTGGTATTGCCCAAGAAACGAGTACTGTATTGCTGGGTGCTCAGTATAAACAAGGCGTAGCACTGTTGCTCATGATTTTAGTGTTGCTTGTTCGTCCCAAAGGTTTGTTCAAAGGTACGATTTGAGAAATTAAGTAGCGATCATGAACGCAACCCGCGTGTTACCTCACCCTGGCTTTGGCTTACGCCAAAACCTCCCCTCTCCTTTATAAGGAGAGGGGTGCCCGATAGCGTAGCGTGCCGTTAGGCATAGGGCGGGGTGAGGTTAAATCAAGACCGAATCAAAGCACTTAAACATTCTACATATCTTAATTGGTGTACGGAATTTCTGACGACTACTTAATACCCATCAATCCAACCCGCGTGTTACCTCACCCCGGCTTTGGCTTACGCCAAAACCTCCCCTCTCCTTATAAAGGAGAGGGGTGCCCGATAGCGTAGCGTGCCGTTGCATAGGGACTCGGTGAAGGTCTCCCGCCCAGGACGTTCTTCTTCCAAAGCTCGCCCAGGCTATAGTCCTCAAGCCACTCCTGCAAATCGTGCTTATTCAGCCTGCGAAGCAATGATTTCCCTTGTTGATCGCGGTCTACAACAATCACATCACTTGCATCAAATTCATTCAGCAGTTCTACGGATTGGGTTGAAACAATCACCTGTTTGGTAGTGGTACGTATCAATGATGCCAGGACAGTGGTAGCATACGGGTGGAGACCCAGTTCTGGCTCATCAACTAGAATTGTTTCAGGTTGAAGCTCTTCCGGTTGCAGGAAAACGATTGCCAGACACATGAAACGCAATGTGCCATCCGAAAGCAAATGTGCCTTAAATGGAACATCCTGCCCCTGCTCAAACCATTCCAGTTCAATAACCTCCTTATTTTGTGGGGAAGGACGCAGGTAAAAGTCTCGAAAGAAAGGGGCAACAAGTCGGATAGTTTTAACGATTTTCTGATAAGATGCTGGGTAGCCGTCACGCAACAGATACAGAAAGGATGCAAGATTACGGGCATCAGGACGCAGGTAAGCATTGTCATTGATACCGTGCGGCTGTTTTATATAAGCACTGTCGCTGGTGTCATGAAAATGGTACACTCGCCACTGCTGCATGGCAGATAAAACATATTCGTTAATTCCTGTCCCGGTATCGACAAAAGCCTTTGTCTCGAAATGCCCTTTACCTATTTCACGTTCACCACTCATGTTCCACCAGAAGGATTCCCTGGCGAACATCAGGCGATTGTCCTGGGTTGGTTCTAGCGTAGCGAAGTACCCGTTATTGCCGAAGTATAACTGAAACTCCAATTGTTCCGTTGTTTTTCGCCCAAAGTGTAATAGCGCATCGGGACTGCCCTGGCGGCTGACAAAAACTTGCAGGTTTTGGTCAACCAACTGCTGTATCATACGGAAAAAGCCAATAAAATTGGATTTTCCCGCCCCATTAGCTCCAATCAAAACGTTAAGCCTGGAGAGTTCAAGGTCACACTCAGCAATAGACTTGAAACCTTTTAAAACTATTCTCGACAGTTGTTTGTCACTGTTCGTCCCCGTCATGGAAGAATCTCCCAATACCCAGGCTTTTTATCTGCTGGCTTCACGATTCCACCTGTAGCGCTTAAACGTTCTACATATCTTATTTCACTGCAGCACAGCTACTATTAGGCGCTGGCTGCTCACGCTGTGGGCCAGTCTTAGTAGGATCATAACCAACCAGCACCACCTGACCTTTTTCGTTATATATCCAACCCTGTGCTGGTATTATCTGTTTGACAGGTGGCTTTTGAGATGGCTGCTTTTGTCTTGTACTTGTTGAACTTACTTTAGTTGGGACAGGCTGAATTAAATCAACACGCACATTGTCACTACTGAGGATTTTATTTGGATCAGTTGGCAGTCCGCCGCGTCCGGTGATGGTGAAAGTGCTACCAAAACCTTTGATACACGGATTTAGAGCAACCTGCTGTGCCGGATCAACCACAGTTTCTGTTAATTCAAATAACCCTTGGGTAGGGTCAAGATCGATACTGGTGACCGTGACTGTTCCAGTAGCGACAATATCACTATTTGGGGTGAATTGTGGCTGATACTCAATACCAAAGATTCCTCCTGGTTTTGATATATTAACTTGAACATTACTCCCCGCAGTACGCCCAAAGCCAGTAGCAGTGATATCACTATTTTCTTGAGGGAAGGCGACTAAAAGTTGAGTGTTGATGTTAATATTGCCGTCCTGTCCAGCACTTCCTGAAGTACCACTAATGGCGGATATGAGGCTATTACGGCGTAGTAGCAGTAAATCTCGTGCTTGCAGTATAATATCACCTCCAATACCGTTTGCAGAGTTAGCAGTGAGTTTCCCTTGATCATCAAGATTGATAGAATTAGCTCTCACTGTTAGGTTGCCTGCATTACCGCTTCCCAGATTGCTTACGGTTCCCTCTGCCCCATTAAGGACATTGAAGCGTCCAGCAACAACTGTCAAATTTCCTCCATTTCCGACAGCCCCAGTTTCTACTGCACTAGATGCACGACTGGGAACGCCATTGCTACCGATTCCTTGAAATAAAGCAGTGTCGCTGGCTGTAATTGTGATCTTGCCTGCATCCCCTCGCCCACGACTGTTAGCAGCCAGTTGAGCACCTTTGGTGAGTGAAACTGATTCTGCTTTTATGGTGATGTCGCCGCCTTTTCCTTCTGCATTGGTATCTACTGCAGCAAACACGCCACTGGGAGAGCCTTTACTATTAACTCCATCAAAAACCGCATCGCGGGCATTGAGTGTAATATTGCCTGCGTTGCCTTTTTTCAGAGTACTTGTTACTAACTGAGCACCATTGGTGACTGAAAGCAACCCTGTTGTAATGTTTAAATCCCCTCCTCTCCCGAAAAAGCTAGAATCCACTGCACTAAATGCACCACTAGGAGAACCATCACGGCTACTAACTCCATCAAACGAGATTTTGTCGCTGGCTCGAATTGCTATATTACCCGCATCTCCGCGTCCAAAAGTGCTAGTAGTTAGTCTTGCACCATTGGTGACTGAAAGCGACCTTGTTGTGATATCTATGTTTCCACTGTTACCAACGGCATCAGGAAAAGAAGCATTGCGAAACGGCTCAATGGTTATACTGAAGCGAACTTGCGGCTCAATTACGCCTTTTTGCACACCATTGACCTCTTGCCGTTCAATCTTGATACCACCACCTCCACCAACTACCCCAGAACCTACTGAACTGGATATGCCACTAGGAGAACCATCGCTACCAATTCCATCAAAAGAGATTGTATCGCTGGCTGTAATATTGACATTGCCTGCATTCCCTTTTCCTAACGTACTGGCAATGATTGCAGCACCATTAGTAACTGAAAGCGTTCCTGTCTGTAGCCTTATACTACCGCTATCACCCGTTGCTGTTGGCTGTACTGTACTAAATACACCACTGGGTGAACCATTGCTACCAACACCTTCAAATGAGACACTTCGGGAAGAGAAAATAGTGACATTGCCTGCATCCCCCAGTCCACGAGTGCTGGCATCAAGTCGAGCGCCATCTTTAAGGGAAAGTGAAGCCCCTTGGATGTTGATATTGCCACCTTTGCCCACTGCTCCTGCTTCCACAGTGCTGAAGATGTCCGCATTGACAAGCAAAACTGCATCGGACGCTCGCACTGACACATTGCCTGCATTTCCTTGTCCATAGGTGATGGTGCTCAACTGAGTGCCATCACTTAAAGAGAAGGAACCAGAGGAAATAGCAATATTTCCCCCATTGCCCGTCGCCCCTGTTCTCACATTGCTGAAAATCCCACTGCGAAATCCGTCCTTGACCCCGGCAATCGTCACAGGACCTGTGACATCAACAGTGACATTCCCTGCATTCCCCCTTCCAGCTGGTTGAGTGTCAGATGCTTGACCAACTATGGTTGCCAGCTGAGCACCATCTTTAAGAGATAGTGTTGCTGCCCTGATGTCGATATTGCCGCCTTTGCCCACACCACCTGCTTCCACAGTGCTGAAGATATAAGCAGTGTTTGCAAGCTCAACAGCACCTAACGCTCGTACCGACACATTGCCTGTATTTCCTAGTCCCAAGGTGCTGGCATTCAGTTGAGCACCATCGGTTAAAGACAAGGAACCAGTTGTAATATTGATGTTGCCACCATTGCCCACTCCTTGGGATCGCACATTATTGAATACATAGCTCCCTACAATTTTTATATTTCCTGTAGCATCCAGCGTAATATCTCCCGCCTGACTGCCAACTGTCCCCAAACCACTTCCTATTCCAGCCCTAAGAATACTTCCTCCCGAAATATCTAAATTGCGAGCATTGACTGCAATACTACCGCCTCCGCCTGAACTAACATCAACCCTCGCCTCATTCGTCAGCGATACATCACCTCTTTGGACTCCCACAGGAAAACTCAAACTTCCATCACTATTGAGTCCTACCGTCCCAGGAGCAGATAATCCTCCTAACTCAACTCGTCCTCCTGGTGCAAGCAAATCAGGACGATCTAAGATGACGTTACCACCTACCAATGCTAAAGTTTGTCCTTCAGGTACTTCAAGAATAGGATATTGAGTTGTCGTGGATTGAGTGGTGATATTTTTGAAATTCTCCCGATAGCTCAACCCAACCGGAGCAGTTATAGTTAACAATGGTGGTGCTTGCGGATTCGTCGCACTAAACTCAAATCCATTCTTAAATATCAAACTATTTGCCGTACTTCCCAAAAAAGAACCACCCACATCCAATCGGGCATTTGGTCCAAACAGAATTCCATTCGGGTTAATCAAAAATAGGTTCGCTTTGCCCAACACACCCAAAACACCCTGAATGTTCGAGATATTCCCCCCAGTCACTCTGGTGAGTATGTTTGCAATTCCTGCTGGATTGGAAAAATAAGCTCCTCTATTAGCATTTACATTAAATTCCTGAAAACTGTGAAACAGGTTGTCCCCACGAATTGCGCCTCCATCAATCCTGTCGCTAGGGGTGCCGTTAATTTGGACGTTGGGAGTAACTACTGAAGGTTGGGCACCGAGACTGTTATCAGGAGTGATTTGTGCTTTTGCTACGCTAAGATAGGTCAAGCTGAATACGGTTGCAAGGGGTAAGGTAAGGAAAAATAATGGGTGATGCACCGGTTTTATCCTCAGGATTTTACAAATATTGAATATGAGGTTGGAAAAAAGACTTTACAATAAGCAAAATGATGCCTCAGTAGTACTAATATCAGGTTTGTAGGCTCTTAATGCTTGTTTGTAATTTTTTGTGACAAAGTGTTGTCATACCACCCACGATTCGGGCTTTACCTCACCCCGGCTTTGGCTTACGCCAAAACCTCCCCTCTCCTTAATAAGGAGAGGGGTGCCCGTTAGGGCGGGGTGAGGTCACACCCATGAATCCAACGCGCGTGTTACCTCACCCCGGCTTTGGCTTACGCCAAAACCTCCCCTCTCCTTAATAAGGAGAGGGGTGCCCGTAAGGGCGGGGTGAGGTTCAGATCAGGGCGAAAATCATAACTAATTAACCGAACCAGATATTAAAAATCAATCTTTATTCCACAACAACTCCATCAAATACTCAGCGATTCGTTTGGCTGCACCTGGTTTACCCATTCGTCGTAGACCATTTTCTGCAATTGCTTGCAATTTGTCTGGGTTGGCAAACAGTGATTTCACCACCTTAGCAACTTCTGCTGGTTCTTCGACTAAAATCACAGATGACCCCAAGTGACGGCTTTGTGCTTCAGCAAAGGCATAGGTAAATTGGGGACCATGTCCAGGGATAGTAATCGCAGGTTTGCCTAAACCCACAAATTGCTCTGTTGCTGTCCCTGCCATTGCGATCGCCAAATCTCCCTGATCCAAACAGTCGTTATAAGCATTCTGCGATAAAATAAAGAACGCATTTTTTTGCTTAAATGTCAAGCAATCCTTGTCGGGGATTTTGATTGGAGGTTGAGCGTGGGGTTGCCAGCCTTGAGATTCGAGAATTAGGCGTATACTGTCAAAGTGTAAACTGGGGGCGATCGCACCCAAGAACACAAGAGTTTGAGAACTATATCCCACAAACTTTTCCTCTTCCCAAAGCGCCATCAATGCAGAGACAGCAATCATCATTTGCTGCCAGTTAGCGTATGCTTCTGGCGGACGAGAACCGGGAAGCAGAGTCACAACTAAAGGTCGAGCTAATTCTTGCTTTTCTATATGAGCACCATAAAATCTTGGACGTGAAATTGTTGGTTCCAAAGCATCCATCATCGGGTTACCCAAATCAAAAGCCGGAATCGCCCACTTTTTCAATATCTCTGCTGTTAGCGAGTCTCTGGGAAACACAGCTTTGCAACGCTGCTGACTCATCAACCAACGTTCCCAAGGATGGTAAATTGAGCCAGAAAAACTTTCCCACCATGCTCCTTTCTTTTTACGTTTTAAGAAATTCACGTCATCTCGCACATAGTACTCAGATTTCGCTGTGCCTACGAAGCCGTAGTTAGCACCACTCAACCGCGCAAAAATCAGTGGTACAATATCGCCCACTGCTAATATAGCTATCTTGTGGCCTGATTTTTTCTGAGTATTTACCCAATGACGTATAGAGTTCATTTGACTGGCGGTGAGTTGTAACAAACCACCTTGTACATCGCGTACAAATTGGCGTCCATCCATGTAAATAAAACCGCCCGAAGGCATTGTACGTACCGAACCGATGAGGCGAATATCCAACCCGTGGTAAGCGTATCCTTGTCCCACCAAGGGCAAAGCAAAGACTTCGGGTGGGTTGGGTTGTTGCTGAAGTTCTTGCAAAATACGGACTGCAATAATATCCTCGCCATGTCCGTTGCTTAAAACAAGTAACCGTAAGCCTGGAGTATTTTTTTCGATATCAGAGGTTAGCGATGATGGTGATAAATCACTCATGAGAAACAAAAACTTTAAAATAACTGTCGTTTGCCGCAAGAGGAATTGAATGGGGGTATAAATAAATCGGCGATGCAGCTGGAAGTTAGTACTGTCCCCATTACTAAACCTCAGTACGAAAGTACGAACTAACTCCCAGTTTATAAGGCTACTATCATTATGCGAGTTTCTTCTGCGGCAATTTTTACTCTAGTGACTTTGGCAGCTGGCAATGCTAATCAGCAAGCATTTGCTGCACCCTCTAATACTTCTGAGCAAGCTGATAAACCTGATAACGTAGTGGTGCCAGTGACCGAAGAAGCGCCAGCTAAGATAGAAACGATCGCACCCCCAGAGACAGTAGTCATTGGACAATTCTCTCAGAAATCTGGCAACGTGCAAAGTACTACTGGTGGTAAACCGGTGGTGATAACTACTGAAAAGGAGGAGCAGACAAGGGAAGTAACTTTTTCATCTGGCTCATCTGGCTCATCTGGCTCATCTGGCTCATCTCCAGCTAGTGGTAATAACTTAGGAGTCACTGCTGCACAAGTGAACATCGTCGGTGCGAATGAGGAATTGCAGCAGGCGATTCGCAGTGTCATCAACACTCAAGTCGGTGCACAAATCAGTCAAAGTCAGTTACAAAAAGATGTTAAAGCAATTTTGGAGACTGGTTTATTTACGGATGCTCGTGTTAATAGCCGTTCTACGCCAACTGGCTTAAATGTAGAGTACCAAGTACAACCAGTTGTTGTGCGTTCTCTACAACTTTCCGGGGCAAACGTGTTAACTTATGAAGTCGCCAGGGAACGCTTTCAACCTCAAATAGGAAAAGTCATCAGTCCCAGTGGTCTCAAACAAGTAGTCCAAGATATTAATAAATGGTACGCTGACAAAGGTTATAAAGTTGCAAGAGTTATATCGATTCGGCCCAGCGCTGAAGGAATCCTGACTTTGAATGTTGCTGAAGGTGTTGTCAACAATATCAAGTTTCGTTTTGTGAACGAAGAAGGCAAAACAGTTGATAGCAAGGATAAACCAGTCCAAGGACGTACAAAAACAGATTTCTTGCAGCAACAGCTTAAGTTTAAGCCAGGACAAGTTTATCAAGAAAACTTAGTCAAACAAGATTTACAGCAACTGTATAAGACAGGATTATTTCAGAATGTCAATGTTGCTTTTGAAGGAGATGCGACAAAACTGGATGTCGTTTACGAACTTAAGGAAATAGGGGCGCGTTCTATTAATTTGGGTGGTAATTATAACGCCGATCAAGGGATAGTTGGTACATTAACTTACCGAGATCAAAATGTTGGTGGCGTTAACGATATTTTCGGTTTTAATCTTGAAGTTGGTGCGCGTGACTTTCAATTTGATACTAAATTTACAAGTCCCTACCGGGAAACCAATCCAGACGCCTTTGGTTATAGTGTGAGTGCGTTCCGCAAGCGGGGACTTTCTGAAACTTTTGATGGTGACATCAAATTTGCAAATGGCGATAGAATCCGGGAAGGTCGAGTTGGGGGTGGTGTTAGCTTGCAGCGCCCGATTGATGGTTGGAATACTTCTTTAGGCTTAAACTATACTCGTGTTAGTCTTCGCGATCGCGATGGTAAAGTTACCCCAACTGATGAAAAGGGAAATCCTCTATCTTTTAGCGGGACTGGTATTGATGACCTGACAACTGTATCCTTAAGCGCCACCAAAGACCAGCGAGATAATCCCTTCAATCCAACCAATGGTTCTATTCTCAAACTCAGTGCCGAACAATCCATCCCTCTTGGGGAAGGACAAATTTCTATGAACCGCGTAAAGGCAGACTATAGCCAATTTATGCCCGTAAAGTTATTTGAATCCAAAAAACCACAAGTCTTCGCCTTGAATGTCCAAGCTGGTACTGTCCTTGGTGATTTACCACCTTATGAAAGTTTCAACTTAGGTGGTGTCAATTCAGTACGTGGTTATGGTGAGGGTGATGTTGCTAGTGGTCGCACTTATGTGTTGGCGTCGGCAGAATATCGCTTTCCGATTGTCCAAGCATTGGGAGGTGTCTTCTTTGCTGATTTTGCCTCAGACTTAGGTTCTGGTGAGTCTGTGTTGGGTAACCCTGCAGGAGTTCGTGATAAACCTGGTACTGGTTTTGGTTACGGTGCTGGAGTCCGCTTTGACTCACCTCTAGGCTTAATTCGGGCTGACTTTGGGCTGAATGACCAGGGAGAAAGCCGCGTTCATTTTGGTATTGGTCAGCGCTTTTAAAAGTGGATAATTTTAAGTGATAAGGATACTATAAGGAATAACAAAAGAAAAATAAAACTGTTGTGTGGGTTAAGTATTGAACATGGTTTGATATTCCTCAAAATTCGGGTTAGACTCAGGAGTCAAAACCGGAACTTTTATAGTTCCCGGTTTTCTATAAAAAAAGCAGTACTAACATATTTACTAATCAGGACTCTCTATGCTAAGTACTAAAACATTGCAGAGTGGTAAGTACACCATTAACCAGGAAATCGGTCGAGGTGGCTTTGGCATTACGTTCAAAGCAACTCACAATTTCCTCAATCAGGTCGTGGTGATTAAAACTCTCAATGAAAAGCTGCGACAGCATCCTGATTATGTTAAGTTTGAGCGTCAATTTCAAGACGAAGCAAGACGATTAGCAACTTGTATCCATCCGAATATTGTCCGGGTAAGCGACTTTTTTGTCGAAGACAGACTACCCTACATGGTGATGGAATATATTCCTGGTGAAACTTTGGCTGAGGCATATGTCATGCCAGGGATACCTTTGCCAGAGGATAAAGCAATTCATTACATTAAGCAAATAGCAGGTGCGTTGCAGGTTGTACACCAAAATGGCTTGCTTCATAGGGATGTGAAACCAGATAATATCATTCTTCGTGAAGGAACGCAAGAGGTAATACTGATTGATTTTGGGATTGCACGGGAATTTCACAATGGTGTCAAGCAAACTCACACGGGTATTGTTTCTGAGGGTTATTCACCAATTGAGCAGTATCTGTCGCAAGCAACCCGCAGTCCTGCAACTGATGTTTATGGTTTAGCAGCAACACTGTATGCATTATTGACAGCACAAGTGCCTATACCAGCACTTCTGCGCGATCGCGAGCAAATGCCTTCCCCCCGAGACTTACAACCCCATTTGAGTGCTGCTGTCAATCAAGCAATCATTCGTGGTATGGCTACTGACGCTCGCTTTCGTCCGCAAACAGTAGCAGAGTGGTTACTGCTATTACCTGACACTCAAAGTGGTGTACACCAATTGCTTGTGACATCAGTAGTACCAACTATCAATTTATCTAATCAGCCATACCCAGATGTGCCAGATGTGCCAAATGTGCCAGATGTGCCAAATGTGCCACAACAAGTAGCATCTGTGAGCACGCCAACCGCACCACCTTCAGGTAATGCCATATTTAAAAAAATTACCTCATCACCTAAAGCACTGATAGCAACGGGTATAGCTCTTTTGGGTATTACAGGTGGTTTTGGTATCACAAGTTTGTTGACTAAAACTAGACCAAGCTCATCAGTTCCACAACCACAAACTGTTGTCGAAAAGAATGATCCTAACGAGGCGAAACCTACAGTCATCCTAACACCATCGCCTGTTATTAAAGAAACTAATACAACTCAACAAACTAGTACTCAACAGAAAGAAGATAATACTTCCTCGCAAGTGAAATCTGCATCTACTTCTACTTCAACACGCCGTCGGCGTATCCGTCGTGTTTCAGCTGACGATACTCCTGATAACAGCAATGTGACAAGACAATCTTATCGGAGATCCTATAGAAGGAATGTTACAAACGAATCGGACGATAACAGCAATGTGAGCAAAGAATCGTCCCAAACCGACTCCAGAAAATTCCAACGTCGCCGATACCGACAAGACTCACAACAGGAAGCTTCTGGATCTACTACTAAAACTGAGCCTAAGACTACTTCATCACCTTCACTGACAGAGCGACTACGAGCAATCCGCGAATCTCGCAAAACCTCCTCAGAATCTTCAGTAAATAACAGACCATCTTATCGTGGTGCGTCTGAATCATCGCAACCAGTCAACCAGTTCAAGAATTCTCCTGTTGTTGTACCAGAACAGCCATCTATTGCGCAACCAAAGCAATTTGATTCTCCTGATATTGTTGTTCCTACACAAGACAAGGCATTGGATAATTCAGAAACTGGTGATAATTAGCTCATAGGCTGCGGCGCATTCAACATGCGCTGCAAACTTGTGAAAGTAGTCCTTTATCATTTGTCATCCGAGTCGCATAATGCGATTGAGGTTATCCGCATTCACCCGCACCACGCGATCTAGATTTTTTACAAAGTCTTATCAGGAATTGAAACTCCACAACGATACAATTGATAAGGAACACCAATCCGATAGTGCTGCAAAGAATCTATAGTGCAAGTCATTTTCTGGGAAAGTGTTATCTGCTGCGGATAGTCTTTGCGTTTTCTACCTGGACCAACAAGCCATAAACTAAGATCAGTTGCAGTTGGTGGAGGAAGTTGGGAAAGTTTTTGCAAGACAGGAGCAAAGTCTGGTGATTGCTTGAAGAAAGCAACATCAGAGGAGGAATATTTTTCTGCTTCCCTAAGTGGTTCTAATGCTAAAGCGAAACTTAAGCCTAACGCCAGATCTTGGTAATCTCTGTATCCCACTACCATCAAAAGAGGAATGGAAGGATTTTGATTCATATTTCGCGCCACTTGTTCCGGCTCAAATGGTTTTTGAAATACTAAGTTGAAAACAAGAAGAACACAACTAAAAAATCCGACGAATAAAATGATGAAACATGAAGACTTCTGATTGAAAATGAAATGTCTTCTTTTTTCTTTCTTGTTGATTTGAGCGAAACTTGCAGCAATTAGGGCACAAAAGCTGGGATAATAAACAAAGTGATAGCGGGGAACAGCAGTAATATCTTTTCCCAAGAAGTAGGCGATCGCAAAGAATTCCAATAACACGCACACAGAGAAACTAAGCAGCGTGAGTGTCGCTAAATGCGTTGATTGTTTACACCATAGCTGCTTTAAACCTTTGTAAACTTGCCAACCCACCCAAATACCAAACAAAAGCATTAACAACCCAGATAAAACTGCAATTGCAAGTGGCTGCTTTTCCACAGGAAGAGAAATCACCATCAGCAGCCACGTAATCAGAGTTTGATAAACTGGGGAAATATTTTGCGGAGGATCAAGCCAACTGGTTTCAGAACGGTTATAGTTATTCAAAACAACTGGTAACCAGGGCAGGAAGCTAACTGCAACAAAACTCACAGATACAATGAGTGCTAGCCAAATTTGGCGCTTGTTGAGAAGATTTCCTCTTCGCCAACACATCAGCACTAGTAGCGTAGCAACTTGAGCAATAAAAGCAAGAATACAAAAGTAATGAACATAAAAACCAATACTGTTAATGATTGCCCATCCCAGCAAAACCCACAATCTCACTTTTTGCCGCTTTTCAATATCTTTGACAATTTGCACCAGCCCAAGTAAACCTAAAGTGATGAGGAACATCGGCAAAGTGTAATGTCTTGCTTCTTGGGAAAGGTAAACAGCCAGAGGGGAAACAGCCATAAAAACTGCTGCGATTATCCCGGCAGACCGAAAAAAGGCAATACGATTAACGTAGTAAATTGCTATAATTTCACACACACCAAAAAACGCTGCAGGCGATCGCAACTTCGCAACCCACACACTTCCCAAAGGACTCAACCACTTCAACCAACTGTACATCCCACAAAAAAACAGCGGCGGATGAGTAGACTGACTCGCAATATTCTTAGCAATTTCAGAACAACTCACCCCCGGTTGAAGAGTAAAAATCTCGCTAACGCGTTCTAGAGGTAACACCACTTCCAAAGGCAAATCGTTGTAGCTTTTGCCCAAGCTGAAAATCGCAGTAATCACCTCATCCATCCACAGAGGTTTAAGATCCAAATTCCAAAAGCGTAAAATTGCACCGAGGGCGATCGCCCCAACCAAAGCCAGATAATGTAGATAAAATTTACGATTAGCCATTACTTCTAAAATTACAACCGCAGATGCACACGGATGCACGCAGAGAAAAATCTAAACATTATCTGCATTCGTCTGCTTCCATCTACGGTTCAAAATCTAAAATCTTATTAGGTTAAGACGCTTATATTAAAAATCAGTGCCTAAAGAATCTCAATCTATAGAATCTACATTACCTGTACCTTCCCCACAAGAGACAGGCATAGCAAATATCCGTAATACCCTGCGCCAAGGACAGCAGCGTATGGCTGACTGGAACTCCGGTTCACTAGCTGTGTCAGCAGTTCCTGGTGCTGGCAAATCTACCGGAATGGCTGCAGCAGCTGCAATTGCGATCGCCCATCAGTATGAACAATCTGCCCAATCACGTCGAAACATCCGTCGTCAACTGATTGTTGTTACTTTTACTCGCTCAGCTGCTGCTAATATTAAAATCAAAATCCGCGAATACTTAAAAGAATTATCACTACCCCAAACTGGCTTTAGTGTCAATACATTACATGGTCTGGCGTTGAACATAGCTAGCCGTTATCCTAATTTATCAGGTTTAGAATTAGATAACGTCACTTTAATTACACCAAATCAAAGTCATAGATTTATTAGGACTGCTGTAGAGCAATGGATTGCCACCGCTCCGGGGCGCTATTCTCGGTTATTAGAAGGTATTCAATTTGACGGCGAAGAAACAGAAAGACTGCGGCGACAGTCGGTATTGCGGACAGAAGTCTTGCCAGAACTAGCAACTATAGTTATTCATGAAGCAAAGAGTTCTGGTTTATTACCAGAAGATTTGCGTGAATTTGGCAAAAAAACCACTGGCAAACAAGGCACAGACGAATATAACATCTTAAGTATTGCTGCTGGGTTGTACGAGCAATATCAGAATTTGATGCGATCGCGTGACTTCATTGACTACGACGACATGATTTTAGCCGCCCTGCGTGTTTTGGAAAACGACAACGCCCGTAAAATCGAGCAAAATAAAGTTTTCGCCGTCTTTGAAGACGAAGCCCAAGATTCGAGTCCCTTGCAAACAAAGCTATTAACAATTCTCGCCAAAGACGCCGATAATCTTGACGAACCACCAAATATGATTCGCGTTGGTGATCCAAACCAAGCGATTAACTCAAGCTTTACCCCAGCCGATCCGATTTATTTTCGGCAATTCTGCAAAGATTGCGACGCCCAGCAACGATTAGTAACAATGGATCAAGCTGGTCGTAGCACGAAAATTATCATCGACGCCGCCAACTTTGTCTTAGAGTGGGTAAATAGTCTTTACGTGAAAACCACACAACAAGAGGATAATAACAGGGAAACACAGATCAACAAAGAATTTTCCCAGACTCCTCCCACTCCTTTTCGTTTCCAAAGAATTCGCCCCGTTGAACCTAATCACCGTGAAGCTGATGTCAATCCCCAAGCTGTGGGACTAGGATTGGAACTGTACACACCACGTGACATTCATCACACCGTCGAGTTGCTGTCCCAGAGGATTGTAGAGTTATTTTCTCAAGAACCCGACAATATTAGTGCAGCGATTTTAGTACGGGAACATCGTCAGGGACGGTGGTTGGCACAAGCGCTGAGTTCTGTGTGTAAAGAGCATAACATTCCTGTGTATGATGTGGGGGAGCGCGATCGCCATTCTCATGTACCAGAAGAAGTTTTAGCACTTTTACAATTTTGCGATCGCCCCCACTCTCCCGACTACCTCAAAAGAACATTAGAAGTTCTTCTACAACGGCGTTTGATTGAAACCCAGGATTTCAACGCCCTTGCAACTTTACCAGAAGAATTTTTGTATCCTACTCCTTTAGCTTCACCTCAACCACAACCAGTCCAAAAAGCTGCTCATCTTTGTCGAAGTTTACTTCGTGCTCGTTTAGAACTACCTTTGTACCAGTTAATTTCATTCATCGCCCTAACATTAAAATATGAGCAAGCAGAACTCGCAACAGCCGACAAACTCGCAGAAAGAGTCATCCAGCAAATAGCTGGTAATACTTCGATGGGTTCAATGCTGAATGTATTAAGTGAAATCGTCAGTTCCGAACGCTTTGAACCAGTAGAAACAGAAGACTTAGAAAAACGATACACCCGTAACGGTCAACTGACAATCATCACCATGCACAAAGCAAAAGGGCTAGATTGGGACTACGTTTTCATGCCTTTTCTCCATGAAAACTTAATTCCTGGTAGATTTTGGGTTCCTCCTCAAAGCCAGTTTCTGGGTAACTTTACTTTATCAGAAGTTGCTCGCGCCCAAATTCGCGCTGCTCTACACGGTCAATCTACCTTACCCAGCATCACCACAGCTTGGGAACAAGCAAAACACCTCAAAACAGCTGAAGAATACCGCTTACTCTATGTTGCTATGACACGAGCAAAGCGTCTGTTATGGATGTCTGCTGCAAAAAAAGCTCCTTTCACCTGGAGTAAACCAGAAAACTTACAAGAACAAACCCCTTGTCCGGTATTTCCAGCACTAAAGCGGCAGTTTCCCAAAAGTGTACGAAACTAGAACTTACGCATTGACAAATATCTGGTATTGTGCAGAGGTAGAAACACACGTAGGGTGGGCACTGCTACTAAAACCCTAATATAGTAGGCAGGATCTGACTGGCAGTGCCCACCCTACACTACTACACTTACACCCCTTTTATTTCAATGCAAAACATCGAGGTGCGTCCCGTCAAAGATAAACAAGAACTAGATGATATGTTCCACCAAAGGTGGCTTGTTTTGAGAGGACCTTTAGGAATGGACAAAGGAACAGAAAAAGACAAGCATGAAGATAGCGCTTTTCATCTAGTTGCTGTTTGTGATCACAAAGTGATTGGTTCAGCGAGACTGCGCTTACTGTCAAAAGAATTGGGAAGTATTGCTTATCTCGCTGTCTTACCTGAGTTTCGCCGTCAAGGCATTGGTACAAAACTCATGGAAAAATTGATAGAAATAGCCCCAGAAAAAAATCTTAATACTTTAAGATTAATGTCACGAATTGAGGCTGTCAACTTTTACAAGCGACTAGGATTCTGCGAACTAGGGGAGCCATTTGATTATTTGAATGTGAGTCATATTTTTATGCAATACAAGCTGCAACAGTCTCAGAGAAAACCGAGAGATTAGCTACAGAGTATTTAACGAACAATGACTCTTTCTTGGCATTGCAAGAACCCCGCAGCACAACACTCTCACTCTCATTTTTCACAAGCTTAGCTTGGTAAGTGTCAAGAGAACAATCAGGTTTTTCAACAGTTAGTTCAGCTAGAATTGTAGTGTTATCTGAACTTTGCTCAATGATTCTGCCTGCAACTTTGTAATCAAACCAATCCCATCCATACTGGAGGATGAGTTCTCTTTCCAAAACCTGAATAGAAGTTGGCAGAATTCCCCAACCTCGATAAACTTTATTCAAACAGTTGATATCACCAGTTCGCGTCAAAATCGACCGAAATGAATCTTGATCGAGGGCACCATAGAATCTTCCTTCTGGCAAGTCTATTATTGTTGGTGCAAATCGATGTCCACCAAAGTGACTTGATTTCCAAATCCGAACATTGTCCAAGCACAAGTTATCACACATCGCTACAGCTTGGCAATAAAAGGGATTACCATACCTAGCACAGCAAAGATCATGGCTACCGTGGGTACATACTAAAATATCCCTGGTTGCACTGCTTTTGACTTCATAATTACTAGAGTGACCAGATAACCATTTTCTGACAACTCCTGCTGCTTGCTCAATATGTGCCAGATGAAACTCTTGTTTGTGGTATCCGTTACTAAATCCTTCTTTTTTCTGATAAATTAATACAGTTGTACTGTCTACCTTATGTGATGAGTTATTAGCAATTAAAAGGAATCTTACCGGAATTTTAGCCGACTTACACTTTTCAACTAAAAGCTTCAAATTCTCTGGAACCCATTTAGAATTGAAGGCTTCTGATGTCCAGGGAGTAGGGCACTCAACCAATATGTAAGTCTCGTTATTGGTGGCGCTGCCAATAATGTCTTCTCCTATTTGGCGTGAATTATCAGAACAAAACAAAGTATTCATTTATGTCGTAGTAAGTGTTTTTTTGAGATTAATGAGGATATTACGTAGAGGTATGAACAAAAATGATGCCTTCAGTGACCAGGCTAGATAAAAGAGGAACAATATCAATTTCCCAATCATAATCTGGTAACCAATTGAGCACATCATTCCCTGTAAATATTTCTCCCGTGAATAAATTATCCACAAGAGAGAGAGGTACCCCTTTTAGAGATACTTCTTTTCCAGCTACAACAATTTTGTAGCCACTGCCATCAGGCAGTTCGGTAATTCTAAATCGCTGAAACTTGGCACTTTTGAACTTGGTTTGTGTCCCTTGTTCAAAGATATTAAATCCAGCTTGATAAGGTAAAGAGTAGCGAGCGATCGCTTTGTCGAAGCTCTCGATATAACTGATATAATCATCATAAAGATCGCTATGAGCAATATGTTTACTTAATTTTTCAATTAAGCTATCTACATAGCCCTGTGCAGCCGCTGTCTCTACACGTAATGGCAGACTTTTGCGCCATTCTTCCTGCTGACGCAGTTCGTTCACTATCCATTCCAGAAAATCAACACCCGTTTTGCAATGCACCCCTAAAGTCAAATGCAGTGATGGTTGATCAACAGCAACTGCATAATGCCAATGACCGCGAGGAATATAAAGAACATCTCCCGGTTTGAGAGTGCAAATTAAATAAGCTTCTTCTTCTGGAGGCGAGAAAGAAGATGATTTCTGTTCCGCTAAAGGATACTTTATAGTGTCACGAAATACATACCATTGCTTTGTACCATCTATTTGTAAAATAAAGACTTCATGGGTGTCATAGTGAGAAGAAAAACCCTGTCTTTTTGGCCAGGAACAATAGGCATTTACTTGTACGCCACATCCAAAATCATATTTGATTTGCTCGGCGAAAGTAGCCAGTTCTGGAATTAGCTTATGTACTCCGTTGAGGATTAGAGTTGCACCTTCTTGGCATCGCTGGATGATATTAGCATTTGCACTTTCATCCAAGACTTTTTCATCTAATGCTAAACGGAGGTCAGGGTATTTGAACTGATGAAAGTTCAAAAGATCTGTGAGTTTTTCCCAAGAAAACAAGTTAGCAAATTTCGTTTCGTCTCCACTAGAGATAAACACTGCTTCGCTTGTCCAATTCTTTTTGAAAAACTCTTCAACATTATATGGCTTTAGTATATCTCTAAACATGATTAATTTATAATTTTTCTCAATAAATTTACAAAAAAATAATGAAAATCAATTATAAATCGGAGTAGGGGTGTCATTGCACCTACTCCTTAGCGTTTAAATCTAGTGGGATAATTAGCAACTATTAGCTGCTCAAATCACTACCATCCGCATCAGTATTTAAGTCACTGCCATCCGCATCAGTATTTAACTGAGCAGTCGTATTTTTGCTGAGTGGCTGAGCCAATTCTTTGATTTCAACTTGAATTTTGCTGGAACGGGAATGCTTTTGAGCATTTTTTTCAAATTGATTTAACATGTTTCCTCTCCGAATGTCTTACTCAGGTATCCACCAAGTTTTAGTTCTTGATGAAAAGATCAAGAACTGAAACTTGGTATTCATCTTGAATGTAACTGAACTGGGCAACAAATGCAAGTTATTACCAACTAATATAGATAATACTAATACTTTCAAGCCCATACACCAGTAATTTTAAGCTTAACTGGTAGCTTAACTGGTATTTTACTAGGAAAATGTTGCCATAGCGACGATTCGCTTATATCTAGTTGTATAATTTAGAATAATAGATAATTTTTATTATTTGTCTTTAATAATACAATTTCTTGTTTTTTTTGTTATGAATGATACAATATCAAAAGAAAATGTGACAGAGATTTCGGTTAGGTAGAGTATAAACGTTACCCAACTTTTATATGAGCATAGATTTTTCCTCATCCTGGTTAATGGTACTAGCTGTTGTTGTTATCGTTTGATCGCAGCCCACGGAGCATTAGAAAGTGGACGTGAATTTAATTGATTCATTTCGAGTTGGAACTGTGCGATACGGCTTTAGCCGTTAAGCTTCGCTTATCGCAACGTTGGATCTTTGCTTCTGGTAATCGCACTTCCTACAGCGATCGCAAAAATCTGCTCAACATACGGTTTCAAGTCTTTTAGATTGCTGGGCTTGAGTCCTCCCATAGCGATGACTTGAGTAGAGGTATATTTCAGTTGTTCAGACAATTTTCTAATCAGTACATTTGGGTTCTTTCCAGCCGCTTGTTCACTCTAACCCGTATGACAACTGACTAAGCTCGCTCCCATATCTGCTAACTCCTGCGCTCTTTTAACTTTCCAGTCGTCATCCAGGCAAGCCATCATATCAAAGGAAACTCGCTTATGATCGGTGTTTGCACCATTAATCGCTTTAGTAATCGCTTCATTTGGAATGGAGGAATGCAGCAGAAGACAGAAACAAAACCGGCACATCAGCCGAAACTTTGAAACTTGGGTTTGTAGTCTCTAATCATAGAGCGAAAGCAAAACAGACAAAAACCGCGCTAGGGGCATTACCCTCAGTCGCGATTTGATTGATTCAATCTTCAAGGTGTTCTATGAAAGACATAAACAAACTATATCCTGCACTTAACAAAATCCTCAAGTCCCCGAAAGGAATTTTGTTGACTTTAACCTTAACGAGTCTGTTCTCAAGTGGACTCGGAGTGGTTGGAAACTATCCTGCTGCTGCTTCTGGGGAAGAGGAGCAGATACAGAGCAGTTATAGCAGCGTTCAAATATCCCAAACTACAAACCAGAACTCAAGCTACAGTACCATTCAAATATCCCAAACCACAAACCAGAACTCAAACGATCTGCCAAGACGGATAGAAAATGCAATTAAGCGTGATGCATCCAATCGTTCCGGCGTACCAATTCGTGAATTACAAATTACCGAAGCTACAGCAAAAACCTTCAGTAATCCTTGCATCTTCAAATTTGGAGAAGTGTGTACCAGGGAATTCAACCCTATTAAAGGTTGGGAAGTGGTTGTTCGCGTGGGAGATAATTCTTGGACTTACCACGTTAGCGAATCCGGCTCACAACTGGTATTAGATCCAAAAGTGAGTACATCACAATCAAGCGCACTCCCAAAAGAAATCGAAGATACAATTTTACGGGATGCCTCCAAGCGTTCCAGAATACCAACTTCTAACCTAAAAGTTAGCAAAGCCATACCCAAAACCTTTGGTAATCCCTGCGAATTCAAATTTGGCGAAATTTGCACCAAAGAATATAACCCCATTAAAGGCTGGGAAGCTGTTATCCAAGTTGGCAGACAATCTTGGACATACCATGTCAACGAATCCGGTTCACAACTGGTATTAGATCCCAAAATCAGCGGGGGGCTTAAAAGTTAAATAAAAGGGTGGGCATAATGCCCACCCTACTCAATGTTTCAAGCCCCCAAATCGATGGGGATTCTTAACAGGGCAAACGCATCTTGTCAACAAGAGCCTCTAAATGTCAATAAACCCCAAACTAATCGCATTAATGCCCGTTTATTGACAATATGTTAAGCGATTGCGCGGAGCGCAGACGCCAAGGGCGTATCGCTTAACCCCTGAAAAACCAATCAAACAATAAATTCTTGTTTGTCCGTTAACACACTAATTAAGCTTTTTGTCAAGACTAATTAAGATGCGTTTGCCCTGGGATTCTTAATTTTGAACTTTGAATTTTGAATTTTGAATTGTTTTGACCTCAGCCTTTGGCGATGAGTTCAATAGTACGGTAGCTGCAAGTTCAGAAGTCTTCCATACAGAACTAAATAAGATATCAAGTACATCAGCCTGACGAGCAAGTTCAATCGCACGATGAGTGATGACATCACCAGGACTGAGAATGATGTTATCCTTGTGGTCAAGGATAATTCGATTCACTGGACGTCCCAAGGCTTGCTTCATCCGTTGTTCTTCTAGGACTTGAAGTGCATGTTTACGTAAATATTCAAACCTTTCTTTGAGCACTACTAACAGAGTACTTGCATTGTCCCGTATTTGAATGACACCATCCACGACGAGATCACTCGCCTCTGCAAATGTTTTGTTGGCATTGGCATAAGCGGCTTCAGTTGAGCTTAAACCAACAGCATTGAGTAAAGTCTGCTCAAGTTGATAAGTCTGCGCCCGTTTGATCACTTCCGGCGTGACAATTTGTCCCGGCGCAGCCACGACTAATGCTTCATTAGTCTGAACGATATGATGTACACGCCGACCTAACGCTTGTTCAACCACATGACCTGCAAGGAAGTTATTTGTTAAGTTGCTCAACTCGCTTGATAAGCTACCTCCTGCTGCGCGAAACAGTTGATCCAGCACACCTTGACGCTCAGCTTCATCAGCAATCTCTAATGTGACTAACTGACCTTGAGCAATCAGCAACGTTCCATCTGGTGCAATGACATCACACTCAACTACTCTGTTAATGATAAGTGCCTTCTGTTCTTCTGGATCAACCACTGCATTTGTTAACTTAGCAGCGGCGGTACGAGTCATTTCTCGTAGTTTTTCATTCGCAATGTCAGCACCCTGTTGTAACTTTTGACTGGTAGTGTCTGCAATTTCTTGGAATTGTGCGCTGGTTGTGTTGGCTGTCTGTTGTATCTTGCGGCTTAGCACCTCGACAACAGGACCTCCTGTTGCCCGGTAGAGTTGATCAAGCATACCAAGGCGCTCAGCCTCATGTGCAATCAAGAAGGTAACTGCCTGTCCCTGCATAACTAATAGTGTTCCATCCGCAGCAACCACATTTTGCTCTGCAACTTTACTAATCACGAAGGCTTTCTGTGCAGCCGGATCAACAATCGCATTCGTAATAGAGGTAACAGTTGCCTGATTAACATCTTGTAGTCGCTTACCAACAGCCTCTGTTGTTTCTTGCAATTTTTCTGTTGCAGTCTGAGTCGCTTCCTGAAGCTTCTGACCAGCTATAGCAGTCGTGACTTGCAAGCCATCACCAGCAGCCTGAACAGCCCCCTTAATACCGCCAACTTGCTCCTGCATCCATACGTCGGCTGTTTCTACTGGTACAAATGCCACATCTTCACCGATTTTCAGGGTTTGAGGAGCAGGAAGAAACGAGCGACCAGAGTAGGCATCTGCAAACAAACCGCCAGAGACTTCATAGCCTTCAACAGAGCCTGTCTGCTCGTCAAAGTAAAGGTCAACCATAGCACCTAGATCGCGCCCATTTACTGTGAAAATCCGGGTTGCCTTAAGCACATTATTGCGCTTCATTATCGCCCTGATTTCAGGCACAGCCCTGAGTTTCACAATCGCCTTTTTGGATGGTACAACGACTGCATTAGGACCAATTGCTTGTATACTAGTGAATGGAATGACGCGGGTAGCACGAAATAACCCTCCCTCATCCACAAGTAGTCCCAGAAGCGAATGGCTGTCTTGATCGAAAATTAAATCTTGAACCCGCTCAATTTGTTCTCCGGTGTCGTATGTAATGACAGCCTTACCGATTAAATCGATTCCTTTACGCATCTTCAAACCTCTTGGCACTTATTTGTTTATCATGTAAATTAGCAATACCAAACGTATTCGGCAGGCTACTCTTGTGAAACCTGACTTTCGTCTGCTCAACCAAGTTCTGAATATTAATGACACCAGAGTACTGAAGTACTCCTACTATTGCGATCGCAACAATAAAAACAGATAAGACGTATAAACTTGCGTTAGAACGCCGACCCACTAGTCTTGGCATGACATGGCTCCTTTGCTCCAAAATTCAAATCACAAAATAACTATCCACGTAAGAAAAACTCAGTGAGTTATGACAACTCCAATTCAACCGATTCAAAGCATCGAATGGCCTGTATAAAAAATCAACCACAATATCTCTCACCAACAGATGCATGTGTTGGTGAAAGTGTATTTTCTAACAGCAATAGATTATGGCTGGAACACTCTTAGACTCTACTGTTTTAGCCCTAGTATTTTAATTATTCAAACCCTCTGCCCTCGTTTATTTTTCATCTGTTTAAGTTTATCTTTCAGGTTCCACGTGACGAACGCGCGCCTCGGCTTGCTTAGCTTTCCCCTCCAGTTGGTTTTGTGTATTGCCAGTGATGTCACCTACAACTTCTTAAATTTTGCCCTCAATGTTCTTAGCTGTTGCTTTGATTCGGTTTTCTAAACCTATAACATTATTCCTTGCTCAAATACCAGACTCAAAACTGTTTGTTGTTTCGTCTGTTACTTAATCAAATCCTTAGGTGTTAGAATTTTACTGAGATTTCATTCGTAACAGTAACGACACTATATGATAGTAATAGTAACTACGACTCTCTCCCAGGAAGGAGCTTTTGTTACATGCAGCCTATCTAGAGTCAAAGCCTGATTAAACTTAAGAAGTTGTGCTTTTTTAATGAAGTATTATATTTTTTTATTAAGATAAAAGTAGTTTTGAGAATTTCCCGGAATTTTCTTTTTAAAATTATTTTTACTAAAGTAAAATTGAAAACAATAGGGTGCAGCAAAAAAATGCTATGTTACACCGGACAATTCAACGGCAAGCTTTAACAAGCTTAGATAATAGATTTATAGCCCACAAAAAATTGGGATGAGCAACCAGTTTTTCAACCACAGTGTACTTTACGCTCAACAAATCTAGTACTCGACAAAGCTAAAATTACCAGATTAAGGCAAGCAAGGCAAGCGCAGGAAGCAAAAATCCTGGAACCAGCATTCACAAAGTGTTTTTGCAAAACAACAGACACTATTGCAGCATATCAATATATAGTTCTTCGTGGCAAACTCAGACTGTGTAGATAGCGCCAAGAACTTAACCACAACCCTACATACAGGCTTCTGCAAACCAGAAACCAACTTGTTTGCACACCATGACCATTCATTGATTTGACGAACTTAAAGCCGAAAACTATGGCAAATACACCTCGTCATCGTCCAGATCCACTTACCAAACTGGAGTCGGATAAGCATAAAAGCTACATTCCTTCGGAAGAAGTATCCGAATCTATTGAGTCAACAGATCAAGCAGAACCAATAGATCAGGCACAAGAAAATTGGTATTTCGGAACAGAAGAACTGTTAGATGCTTTACCTAGAGCCTGGACACGTTCTTCGCTGTACTTGTTATTAATCTTTGCAATTACTGTTTTACCTTGGGCGATGTTCTCAAAGGTGGATGAGACAGAAAGTGCTAGAGGACGTCTTGAACCCAAAGGTGCAACCCAAAAATTAGATAGTCCAGTTGGTGGAAGTGTGACTGCTGTCAACGTCAAAGAAGGCGACACCGTAAAATCAGGTCAGGTTCTACTGGAACTGGACTCACAGGTTCTCAAAACTGAATTCAAGCAGGTTCAAACAAAGTTGGACGGACTAAAAAATCGCCGAGAAAGCCTACAGCTAGTCAAAAATCAATTGACGCTTTCTGTGCAAACTCAGCAACAACAAAACCAAGCTCAACTCTTAGCAAAGCAGTCCCAAGTAGATCAGGCGCGACAAAATTTAGATGCTCTCAAAGCCGTCTATAACTTACAGAATGAGGAAAAACTGGCGAAAGTAGACCAGGTGCAGCAAGCTCTTGATTCTAGTAAGGCAGCTTATAAATTAGCAGAAGTTCGTTTTCAAGCCTCTCAACAAAAAGTCCCACGCTATAAAAAAGCCTATCAAGATGGTGTTATGCCACAAGAGCGTTTTGAGGAAATCCAACAGTCTGCAAAGGAAAACTACGAACACCTTGTACAAGCTCAGTCTGATATTGCTCAAGCTCAGTTCAGCTTAAAAGAGCAACAAAGCAGTTATCAAAGGACGATTCAGCAAGCGAGATCACAAATCGAGCAAGCTGAACTCCGTTTCAAAGAAGAACAACGCAATTATCAAAGCCTGGTTCATACAGGTGAACTTGCACAACTCAAAATTGAAGAAGAACTCAAACAACTGCAATCACAAATCAACTCCCTACACTCTGAAATTGGCCAAACAGGAAGCCAGATGATATCTTACAAGATTCAACTGCAGCAACGAGTGCTGCGATCGCCCGTTGATGGTGTGATTTTTGAATTCCCGACTACCAAGCCAGGAGCTGTACTACAACCAGGTCAGAGAGTTGCTCAAATTGCACAATTAAATCGTGGTTTAGTACTCAAGGCTGTGATGCCTAATCAGCATAGTGGCTTCTTAAAAGCGGGTATGCCTGTCAAAGCCAAGTTTGATGCTTATCCTTTCGGTGAGTATGGCATCGTGTCAGGAAAAGTCAATTGGATTTCTCCAGACTCCAAAGTTAGCCAAACACCTCAAGGGAGTGTAGAAAACTTTGAGTTAGAAATCACTTTGGATAAGCAGTATATCCACAATGGCAACAAACCTATTCAACTCACTCCTGGACAGACTGCAACAGCTGAGGTGGTTATCCGCCGACGACGTGTCATCCACTTTATCTTAGATCCATTTCAGAAATTGCACAAAGGTGGTTTAGAGGTTTAGTCAAAAGTCAACTTTAACAGTGAACAGTGATCAAGCAATTGATCACTGTTCACTGATAACTGTTTTAACGTTACCAGTCTCAAATTTTGGCGTTGCTGAATTAGGGGATGATGTAAAGAAATGTATATTTCCTTGAGAAGCTGCGTAAATCCCCAGCCAACCTCAGATAAATCAACGAGGAGTCAAATCAGAACAACCCTATTTCATGCTTCCATTCTCCAACGCCAAAATTTCAAATTTTTAGGAGAATCGTGTCGTGTCAAAACGTTTGATCATTTGCGGTGCAGACTTGGTTCGCAGTCTGAAACTTTCTTGCCAAATGCCTGATGTTGTCTATGCTGTAGCAAGCCAAAAAATTATTGCATCGGCGGCCCAACAGGCAGGGATTCAAGTCTCGGAAGAAGAACTTCAACAGGAAGGAGATAAATTACGCTTTGCGAAAAAACTTGTCAAAGCTCAAGACACTTGGGACTGGCTAAAAAAACATCATCTCTGTCTGGCTGAGTTTGAAGAATTGATTCATAACAACGTACTTGCTACTAAGTTAGCTAATCACCTGTTTGCTACGCAGGTGGAACGGTTCTTTTATGAAAACCAACTCAATTACGTTGCTGCTGTCACCTATGAAGTCATCTTGGATGACAGAGATTTAGCTCTAGAACTGTTTTATTCTCTACAGTCAGGCGAAATTACTTTCCAAGAAATTGCTCGTGAATATATTCAACAGCCTGAACTTCGACGTGCTGGAGGATATCAAGGAATGCGACGTCGTACAGATTTTCGACCAGAGATTGCAGCCGCTGTATTTGCAGCCGCTCCGCCGTCTGTTATCAAGCCGATATCAACCTCCAAAGGAGTTTATTTGATTTGGCTAGAAGAAATGGTTCAACCTATCTTGGATCAGCACTTACGTGACCAAATTCAGCAAGAATTGTTTGATCATTGGTTGAAACAACAAATTCAATCAATAGAAATCTTGACCATGTTAGATTCCGACGCTCATCTTCAAGCATCAGAGGATGTGTTAATGCAGGCTTGACTTTAGCTATTAGTTCTTCACCCCAAAATTAGGAGATATTGGAGGTTATTTAGCGCAAATCAAACTTGGCGAACTATTCATGCAAAAAATTTCAACCCCATAACATAAACAAACAAGAAGTTTTTTCTGAAATGAAATCAATAATTCATTTTGCTTTAGGTTGATTTTTTTGAATTATAATCCGAATGAACTGAGTTTCAAAAATAAAGAAACACAGAATTTTGTCCTGATATCCTTTTATTACTTGAATAGATAAAAGTTGATGAAATAAAATGTTTATCTAAATGAAAATAATCCATCTTCATCGTTACTTTATGTTTTTCTCTGGCAGAAGTGTTATGTTTATAGATGTAATCAAACAGAGAGTTTTGATTACAAAGAAGTTTCCGATCAAAACTAGTAAATTCTAGGAGAATCATATGATTATCGCAGACCTTTCTCACCTCGAAACCACTGCAGACAATCATCAAGTTCAAGGTGGATTTGCAACATCTAGTGCATCATCTGGTGCTTATGCTAACGGTAGCAATTTCGCTGCTACAAGTACCAACACTTATACAAGTGCGACTTCTGGCTACCCTTACTACTACTACCCCTACTACTACTCCTACCCCAATAGTGCTAGCTCAAGCTCATACTCTAGCTCCACTGCTTCATAACTAAGCTGTTACGCATTGAACTTGCATATTGACTCTTTGGATTGTCCTTAGTGATTAGTCCTTTGTCTGACTCATGAGCCTTACGGGTTCGCCATAGGGGTCTCCCGACAGAGGCATGTGGCGTCCCCGCTGGCTCACTAATGACGAGTGATACGCTGACAGTGATCACGAAAAAATATGCAAGTTGTTGGCGCATTGGCTGAAAACTTTGCTCAGAGGCATTTTAAACAAATACTAAGTATCGCTGAAAGTTGTTAAGCAACTTTCAGCGATATGTCTGCGAGGAAAAGGAGAGATTATGAGTCGATTAAAAATAGTTGACCTAAGCTTTTGTGAAACTGAACTTTCGAGTGATACTCAAGTGCATGGGGGACTTCAAGTAGTTCAACAGAGTTTCAGCACACCTACAAGCAGTGTATCAACCTATGCTGCCTCTGATTCCGGTTCAGGTTACAACGTATCTTATTCCTTTAACCCTGCAACTGGTAAGTATAGCTATAGCATTGACTATGGATATAAATACGCTGTTGCTAGTGCTGCTGCTGGTGCTGCTGCTAATGGACCTACTTACACCACTTCCTATGCGAGTGCACGTACTTCTTGAAGCTTGTTTTACTAAGTTTTTGTTCAAGAAGCTATTGAATAGAAGCCCCATAAAACAGGTGGTTTTCTTCAATAGACCTCTCCAAAAATGATTTTTAGTGCAAGCGCGGGGTATTGGTTTCATAGCCATTTTTGGAGAGGTCTAATAGCTTTTTTGTTATGTTGACACCAACTTAGACGAATGAACTAGCAATTTTCAGGAGAACAATATCATGATGATCAAAGATCTATCTCACATAGAAATGGTTGCTCAACAAGCAAAAGAAGTTCAAGGTGGATTTCAATATTCTCTTTCCCAGGCAAACGCGGGTGCATTTGCATTTGCACAGGGTAGTAACTTTGCTTATACGATTACCACAACTTATACCAACGCAGGCTTCTACTCAAACCGTATCTCTTCGTCTAATTGAGATACGTTAGGGGAGATGAGGAAGCGTTAGCTGACGGCTACCGCTTCCTTTTTAAAAGAACGCATCAATAGTGCGAGTATTGGGAGGTAAATGATGTTGTTAGCGAATTTAAACAACATTTGTGAATTCTGAATTCTTCCTCAAGTTACAATTGCTGCAAGCAATGCGTTATGAGAATAGTGACAATCGAATAAATAAACTGGCGTTGCAGAATAGAAATATGAATTAGAGCGATTGCGCAGAGCGCAGACGCCGAAGGCGTATCGCCATGAAATGCCCAAGGTGTGCATCAAGTCACATTCGTAAGAATGGAAGACAAAGAGGTAAAAAAAATACATTTGCGTAAACTGTAAACGTCAGTTCATTGAGTTTTATAATCAGAAAGGATATACAGAGGATATTAAGCGCGAGTGCTTAGAAATGTATGTTAATGGTTCTGGTTTTCGGGCAATAGAAAGAGTCAAAAAAGTACACCATACTACTGTTATAAATTGGGTTAGAGAAGTTGGTAGCGCCTTACCGGATACACCTTATAGGAGTGAAATTCCAGAAGTTACAGAAGTTGATGAACTTGAGACTTTCATCGGTAAAAACAAACAAAATATGGGTGTGAACAGCAGTAAACCACAGCGTTACGGGAATTATAGCTTGGGTTTTCGGGGATAGAAGTTCAGAAACTTTTAAACTTTTTTTGTTGACAATCAGGTGTTGGCATTCTTATTTTTACGTTACAGACGGTTATCCAGTTTATCCTTGTTTTATTAACAATGAAGACCACATCGTTAGTAAAACTTAATTGACTTGAGTGGAAGGAGAAAACAGTCGTTTAAAGCACTATCTTGCGCGACTACATCGCAAAACCTTTTGTTACTCTAAGTCAGAGAAAATGCTTAAGTATTCCATTCGATTGGTAATACATTATCTAAAATACGGCATAGCGCCCGCAAGCTTGAGGCGATTGCCTAGGGCAGAGCTACGCTTAACGCATGATTCATATTTCTATTCTGCAACGCCCCCTCACATCTAGCGGCATCTCGCTCACTTGATAGAAACAATTAGAGCAGAGTTTGAAACTAGGAAACCATCGGTCTATTTCAACCAACTTTGCACCTTTACGTTCTAGCTTGTAGGCTAAAAAGTTAGTAAAAGTTCCCCATCCACAATCAGATATTGCTTTTGCTAACTTGTGATTACGTTCGCGTAGCGTGCGCTCTGCGCATACCATGCCTTTGACATGAAGATTCTCCACTATGACAGCTTGGCTATCGCTGACTAACTTATAACTAAGTTTATGAAGAAAATCTTGCCGCGAATTGCTAACTCGTTCGTATACTTTGGCAACAACTTTTCTATATTTGTACCTTGAATTACTTCCTTTGTGTTTACACGCTAACTTTTGCTGTTTGCGCTTGAGGTTCTTCTCATGTTTAGCGAGATGTTTAGGATTGTCATATTTAGACACTTTTTCGCCGTTGCAGAATGTGGCGGTGTGGCGCTTCTCCTACCTGCATCTTCAAGGTACGCGCAAAATGAAACTGACTCATTGGCACAAGTGCGGCTAGATTGGCGATCGCCTACGGCAGAGCTTCGCTTAACGCCAATTCTTCAGCTAAATTCTCATGAACTACAAGCTAGCCGCCTTCGGCTGAGCTAGCTGTTTGTGACGCTTCACTTGAGCAACTTGCTTGATAGCGAAGCGTGGCGGAACGCCATAGCTTCGACAACAAGTAGAGGTTGACTCATCAGCATCTATAGAGGTACGTTCCATACCCCTTGCCCTTACGGGTATCTCCTAAGCCCTGCGGGCACGCACTCGCGAACGGAGACGCTGAGTCCTGAGCCCTGAGTCCCAAAGGGACACGCTGCGCGAACGGGCACGGCAAAGCCGAACGGACACGCTACGCGTATCTCCGTAGGAGACGCTGCGCGAACGCTCGATTCGTGCGCTTGCGCTTACGCGTTCGCCCTTGGCGTGCGCTTTGCGCTTACGGCAGTTGCTTCACTTGGGGAGACACGCCAGATGCTACAAGTCGGCAGAGCCGCCCACCGCACTACTCCACTGTAGTTCCGCAGCAGATGCACTGCTAGTAAGTTTCGCAGCTACTTGACATACAAGTTGCCCGCCAAACCGCCACTGATCACCTCTGATTTCAATAACTGTGCGATATGCATGATAGTTGGATCTGGAAAAATCACGCGGTGTTCCAACTCGATGGGAGTAGAAAGTCCGTTCTCGGCTGCCAGTTGGTTGAGCAAGCGCTGATATAGCATTATATTCACATATTTGCCCTCCTTTTCCCGGCGATGCCATACAAACTCACGGGATGAATATACAAACACGCTTCCAGGAGGCAAGGCGGTGGTTTGTGTTTGACCCCCATCCACCTACCAAGCAACACGCTCATGGGGAGAAAATGCTACACTGATAGCGTCTTTAGGCATCGCAAAGTCAAAATTTCCGACCACTTCCAAACAAGCGTACTCGACAATCAAGTCATTCCACTCGGCTTTGAGAATAGTAGCCGTTGGTTGAAGCTTGGATGGTTGCATAGGAGAGTGAAATATTTCAATATACTAAACAATCCCAATTTTACTTGAGATGGGCTTTCTGCTATCAACGCTGTAAAAAAACCTTACTACAGACGTTACCCGCCGCACTTGTATTCTGAATCTGATTGTTTAACACTTGGTAAAGAGTGTTTCAATCTATGAATTTTATATGGCAAATATGTGACTTTTCTGCGGCGATAGGAATAAATCAAAATATATTATACTGTAAGATAATCAAGTTTACTTTTTAATGTCTTCCAAAAATCACTCTTTAGATAGTATTTTTATGGTTTCTTATCAATAAAAAATAAACATGATATGTGGTCTTATAAAAATATAAAACAACAGTGTCTAGTACAAACATATGAGTATGAAAAAAAATTGCGTTGTCTAATAATACCTTTGCATTCTTAAGTGTATTGACGATTAGATTCATATGGGACTGTTATAGTCAGTCATCATGGAATTCACAGGATGCAGGTAAAATAGGCACTATTTAAAGAATGGTAAGTTGGTTAGTTTTTTGTAGGAAATAATTTTATGGCTTTACCAACGCAAGAGTTGCAACCCCAAAAACAGTATGAAGGCAGAATTCAAGAAACTCCGCCACCAGGTACTCAAAATGATCCTTTGATTGCTAAAGGCTTACAAAAGGGACAATATCTAGGCATTTTCGCTTTTGTGATCGCCCTGATTGCTGTGATTGGATATTTTAGTCGCAGAGTCGAATACGCTATCTTATTCGCTGTTACCCTCAGTGTGATTTTGATTGTTTTCTTTTTAACGTTATAGCAGAGCAGTTTATCAATCAACGTATCTGCGAACAAAAGAATGGAGAAAAATTGTTTTATGAATAATCCAGTTTATCAAACAGTTGTTTTAGGCGGTGGCTTTACTGGGCTTTTTACAGCGTTGCAGCTTGCCCACGAACACTATCCTCGCTCTGTGATCTTAATTGATAGCAACGAACGCTTTTGCTTTAAGCCATTACTGTATGAGTATTTTAGTGGTGAGATGGATGCCTTTCAGGTATTGCCGCGTTTTACAGAATTGCTCAAAGGAAGCGGTGTGATTTTTGTTCAAGATACAGTGGAATCAATTGACTTGCATCAACGACAAGTTAAGTTAACTTCAGGAACCTGCTACGATTACAGCAATTTGGTATTAGCTTTAGGTAGTGTAAGTGGCTACTTTGGCGTCGAGGGGGCAAAAGAGTATGCTCTACCTTTTTGGACCGAAAAAGATGCGATCGCTATCGACCGACATTTGCATGACTGTTTGCGAAAAGCCGCCCAAACCGAAGATCCAGAACAACGTCGAAAATTACTTACATTTGCAGTCGTTGGTGGTGGTGCTTCAGGTGTGGAAATGGCAGCCACTTTAGCCGATTTGTTACCGAATTGGTATGCAGCACTCAGAGGCAATCCTCAAGAGATTCGAGTAGTACTTATTAACCACGGCAACGAAATTCTTAAGGGCGATGTCAACAGCAAATTACGTGAAACTGCTGAAACGCAATTGCAAAAACGCACCGTACCAGTAGAGATGCTGTTGGGGGCAGAAGTCACAGGTATTAGTCCCAACACACTTGAGTATAAGCGCGATGGCAAGTCTGTTACGCTGCCAACAAACACTACAATTTGGACAGCTGGCACTGCGACTAATCCGCTAATCAAAAACTTGCCAATCTCAGATGAACACCGAGACAAGCACGGTCGATTAAAAGTCACCAAAACCTTACAATTGTTTGATTTCCCAGAAGTTTTTGCAGGTGGTGATTGTGCTTTTGTAGAGGATACATCAATGCCCGCTACTGCACAAGTTGCATATCAGCTAGGAGCTACAATTGCCCACAACCTTAAAGCCATTGCTTTAGAAAAGGAACCGAAAACTGCTAAGGTTAGCTTACGCGGTACTCTGCTAAAACTTGGGTTAAATGAAGCTGCGGCTAACATTTTCGACGCTTTTGAAGTCACAGGCGAAGCCGCTCACTTAATTCGTCAAGGAACTTATTTAGAGCTACTGCCAACGCCAGTTCACAACTTCAAAGCAACGAAAGAATGGCTAGATGAACAGATTTTTCGCCACCACGTTGATCCTAACACTGCGAACAAGAAAGTTGTGCAGACAGCTGAGTTAGTTGGTGGTGCAGTCGTAGGTGTTTTAGTTGCAAGAAAATTACTCAAAATGTTAGGAGATGAGGACAAAAATAAGAAATAATAATTTCAAAAGAATTTAGAATCCACCAAAGGAGAAAGCAATGCCTGCTTTGCCTCTCAATAGTGATAACCTACCATATCCCGATCCCATCCATCCCGTCATCGTTCATTTCGTGATTGCGATGGTGTTTTTTTCCTTTTTTTGCGATGTGGTGGGCTATTTTACTCGCAACCACCGTTTGTTTGAAGTGAGTTTTTGGAATATCTTTGTTGCGGCGATCGCCATTTTCCTAGCCGTCATCTTTGGTCAGTTTGAAGCTGGTTTAGCCCAACCCTATCAAGCAGTCCAGCCAATACTAAATTCACACACAATAACCGGCTGGTCACTGGCAGCTATCCTTGTGGCTATCACAGCATGGCGCTTTGCCATTCGCGCCCGAGATCCACTGAAGATGCCAGTTGCTTACCTCGGTGCTGCCACATTTTTGATTTGCTTAGTTTCTTTGCAGGTATATTTAGGAAGCAAACTAGTTTGGGTTTATGGGTTGCATGTGGAACCAGTCGTTGAAGCAGCAAAGCAGGGGATTTTAAAATGAACTCGCAACTTATTGACCAGTTGTGGTTCAAGCTGGGTGCCAACGGATTACCCTACCAGATTCCAATACATCCAAATTTAGTGCATCTCACCCTCGGTCTATTCATTATCGGTATATTATTTGATATTGCAGGCACACTTTTTCCCTTAGAAAAACCAATCCTGAGATTTTTGACTCTGCCTGTTATTCGTTCGGGCTTCTTTGATGTGGGCTGGTACAACTTGCTAGCTTGTACGGCGATTACATTTTTTACCGTTGCAGCAGGTTTTTTCGAGATTCTGCTTGCAAATCCACCAACTGATGTGAAAAGTCCTTGGGGATTGGGAGCTGGTTCAACCATGCTTTTGCACGGTGTTGGTGGTATTTTATTGTTAGCAGCGATCGTTGCTATGACTGTGTGGAGAGGATTGCAGCGCTACCGCTGGCGTAAGGATGCAACTCGGCAGGTGCAATGGAGCTATTTGTTAGTGGGCATTGCGCTAATGGGTATCCTTTATGTCCACGGAACGCTAGGGGCACACTTGGGCGGTGATTTTGGAATTCATAATACGGCTGGAAATTTGCTGCGACAAGGAAAAAATCCTAACGTACTGCTCAAGTAAGGGTGTAGGGGCTTGTTATGAGGAAAATTTTAAACATACTGCTATTGGCTGCTTTTATAGCAGTAATTCTTATTGCCAGCGGTTGGGTTGGACAGCAGGCGTACTCTTGGATGCCTCCTCAAGCAACAGCAGAAGCGAAACGGGTTGATGAGATCTTTAGCTTCCTAGCATCAATAGGAACGTTCATCTTCCTGGGACTGACTGGTATGATAGTGTTTTCGATGATTACTTGCCGTGCCCCCAGAGGAGACTGGAGTCATGGTCATCCCGTTAGGAATGATGCGAGGCTAGAGATTCTCTGGACAGTGGCTCCGACTGTACTTGTGTTGTGGCTTGCAATCCAAAGCTATAAAATTTATCAGGAATTGGATATCCTTGGTTTAACACAAGTGGTACACCTGCACATACCTATAGAAGAACCTGCTTACGCCGTCACAGTTAGCGAAAACCCCAAACCTGCTTCTCAAAATATTGAAGTAATCGCTAAGCAGTGGGTTTGGTCTTTCCGTTATCCAGGAAATGTTACCAGTAACGAATTGCATCTGCCGCTTAATCAGCGTACTGCCTTAACTCTGCATTCGGAGGACGTTATCCACGGTTTTTATGTCCCTGAGTTCCGTTTGAAGCAGGACATTGTCCCCAACCGCAAAATTGAGATTGTGTTATCACCCACTCGTGAAGGCAAGTATCGGCTGAGTGATTCCCAATTCAGTGGTACTGACTTCGCCTTGATGCAGGCGGATGTTTACGTTGACTCTCCCGAAGCTTATAACCAGTGGGTTGCTGCTAAACGGTACAAACCGTAACAATCCGTAGCAATACGGGCAACTCCAGATCACTCCTTAAGTAAGAGTAGCCGTTATCTCACAAGTGTTAAAGTTCGTACCTTGGGATGTCGAATTAACTTAGATTCAAGCCAGTCCCAGGCTCTACAACTCAATAATTAAACAGACGAATTTGTTCATTAGCGTCGTCAGTGTTATTGAGAAAGTACCGAGAGATTAACTGATCGAGGCAAACATTACCAATGAGTTCCTAACAGGAATAAAATGCAAAACTACGTTTTCATTATTGATGTAAACAAGCAACCACTAAACCCAATTCGCCCCAAGCGAGCAAGAACCCTGCTGATGCGTGGAAAAGCGGCAGTTATAAGAATGTATCCCTTTACCCTCATACTAAAAACTGTTGTAGAGAATCCCGTATTAAGACCAGTAGAGTTAAAAATCGACCCTGGTAGCAAAGTAACGGGACTGGCTTTAGTACAAGATGGCGAAGTTGTATGGGGTGCAAATCTTGAGCATAGAGGCGCAGAAATCAAATCAGATTTAGAGTCTAGATCTGCTGTTAGGAAGTCAAGGAGAAATAGAAAGACTCGGTACAGAAAAGCACGTTTTTTGAACAGAAAACGCACCCAAATGTGGCTTCCTCCAAGTCTGATGCACCGCGTCTTAACAATTGAGACATGGGTAAAAAGACTTTGTAGATATGTTCCAGTAACGGGTATTGTAATGGAATTAGTAAGGTTTGACACTCAAGCTTTGCAAAACCCAGAAATAACCGGTCAGGAATACCAGCAAGGTAAACTTTTTGGTTATGAAGTCAAAGAATACCTGTTAGCCAAGTGGGGCAGAAATTGTGTCTATTGTGGCAAGCAAGATGTCCCATTGCAGGTTGAACATATTCACCCAAAGTCCAATGGTGGCAGCGATAGAATTAGTAACTTGACCATTACTTGTGTTCGTTGTAATCAAAAAAAAGGGAGTAAGTCTATTGAAGACTTCCTAAAAAAGAAGCCGGATTTACTTCGTCAGATAAAAGTAGTACGATTAGCACCATTAAAAGATGCAGCAGCTGTTAACTCAACAAGATGGAAATTGTACCAATCTTTGAAAAAGATTTCTGGATTAAATATCGCTACCAGTACTGGTGGTCGTACTAAATACAACCGGATAAAAAACGGTTTCGATAAAGATCACTGGATCGATGCTTGTTGTGTTGGTGAATCTGGCTTAGGAGTTATTCTAAAGACCAAACAGGCAATGATGATTAAATCAACGGGTGTCGGTTCCGGACGACAAATGACACGGACGAACAAATTCGGATTTCCCTGCGCCAAACCTAAGCAGCGTTATCAGCATGGTTGGAAGACTGGCGATATTGCTCGTTTTATTGACGGCACAACAACTGGTCGCATAGTAGTTCAATCAGCATCCCGTTTAGAGATCCGTATAAACAAGCAGAGAATAGGTGGACAACTCAACAAGTTCAGCAAACTCCACTCAATGGATGGATATAATTACGCGTTCTGATTTCTCCCAGAACAATCCGTTGCGCTCCGTTTTTGGGCTATCTGATGATACGGCTTTCCCAGGCTGCTGCCCGTAAGTCAACTGTTAAGAATCGAACTTAAAACAGTTAACAGTTAACAGTTAACAGCGAACAGTTGCCAAAAAACACTGATAACTGATAACTGATAACTGGTTGATATAAATCCTCCTAGTTGAAAAAGAAGATGACAAATAACTCTATTGAAGATATGGGTAGGGCTAGCGAGTCCGAAAAGCCTAACTGGCGCGATTACTTGGGCTTTAGCAAAGACCATAAAGTCATCGGTGTCCAGTACATGGTGACGACTTTCATTTTCTTCTTGTTCGGCGGGCTGTTGGCTATGATTATTCGTGGCGAACTGGTGACGCCCGAATCAAATCTGGTCGATCGCTCCCTTTACAATGGGTTATTCACGCTACACGGCACGGTGATGATCTTTTTGTGGATTATCCCGTTCATGGCAGGTCTTGCCAACTACTTAGTACCGCTGATGATTGGGGCAAGGGATATGGCTTTTCCACTCCTCAATGCGATCGCCTTCTGGATCATTCCCCCAGCAGGTATACTACTACTCTCAAGCTTCTTACTACCTGGTGGTCCTGCGCAAGCTGGCTGGTGGTCTTACCCACCCATTAGTCTCCAGAACTTATCGGATAAGTTAGTCAATGGCCAATTTATTTGGATTTTGAGTGTCATACTGCTGGGCATCTCATCAATTTTAGGGGGCATCAACTTCATCACCACCATTGTTTGGATGCGCGCCCCAGGTATGACGTTCTTCCGTATGCCGATATTCGTCTGGACAGTTCTGAGTGCGCAGATGCTGCAACTATTTTGCCTGCCCTCCCTCACCGGCGCATTGATACTACTGTTTTTTGACCTCAGTTTCGGGACAAATTTCTTCAAATCGTCGCAAAATGGGGACCCAATCATCTACCAGCACCTGTTTTGGTTCTATTCCCATCCAGCGGTTTACGTTATGGCGCTACCCGCTTTCGGTATTTTCTCGGAGATTCTTCCAGCGTTTTCCCGTAATCCGTTGTTTGGTTATCGGTCAGTAGCGATCGCCTCATTTGGAATTGCTATAGTGAGCACTTTCGTATGGGTACACCATATGTTCACCAGTGCCACCCCTGACTGGATGCGGATACTCTTCATGGCCTCCTCAATGTTGGTCGCTATACCTACTGGTGTCAAAGTGTTCGCTTGGACTGCTACAGTCTGGAACGGCAGGCTGCATCTTTTGACACCAGTGCTGTTTGCCTTGGGAGGTGTAGTGATGTTTATTTTCGGTGGTGTCACTGGCGTTATGCTCAGTTCAGTGCCATTTGATATTCACGTCAACAACACTTACTTCGTGGTGGGTCACTTCCACTATGTCGTCCACAATACCATCACGATGGCAATTTTTGCCGCAATTTACTTCTGGTTTCCTAAGATAACCGGAAAGATGTACGCCGAGGGCTGGGGCAAGGTACATTTCTTATTAACTTTCATCGGTGCCAACTTGACTTTTTTCCCCATGCATGCATTAGGTTTACAGGGTATGCTGCGCCGAGTTTCCTCCTACGATCCACGCTATCAAGGATGGAATGTTATTGTTAGCGTTGGGGCGTTCTTGCTTGGGATGGCGACGTTGCCCTTTATTGCAAATATGATAAGTTCTTTACTACAAGGCTCTAAAGCATCTGATAATCCCTGGCATGCCACAGGGTTGGAATGGAAAACTTCTTCACCGCCTCCAAAGGAGAACTTCGAGGAAATTCCAGTTGTAAACGAACCGCCCTACCACTACAACGATAGATCCGAACCGACGCCAGAAGCTGTCATTCAAGAATAGCTGCAATTTTATCTAAGAAGCAATCATGGAAAATCCTATTCATTTATTAGAAGAAATATTAGATGAAAGTCCTATCCACTTCTATAAGTTGCGGCGATATCTACCGATTTGGCTGCACCGGTTCATACCGATAGGTGGGGGGAAACCTGATGACGAACATGGCAAAACGCTATTTGGTTTTACCGTCTTCCTGCTGTCGGAAAGCATCGTCTTCCTAAGTTTTTTCTTTACATATATTGCTCTGCGGTTGACGACTCCCAACTGGCTACCACCTGGTGTCTCGGGACCAGAATTATCTGGTTTTACGATTTTTAACACATTAGTGCTCCTTTCCAGTAGCATAGTCATTCAATTGGCAGAAAATGCTCTGAAGCGTCGCAAAATTCGCAGATTTCGTTTGTTATGGCTGATCACTTCAGCTATGGGAACCTACTTCTTGATCGCTCAAGCAATTGAGTGGAGTCAGCTCAACTTCAGGCTGACTACCGGACTCGTTGGGGGGACATTCTACGTGCTGACTGGCTTCCACGGTTTGCACGTTCTCGTGGGTGTGCTTCTACAGATACTGATGGTGATTCGTTCTTTTATTCGGGGTAATTATAACAAAGGTCACTTTGGTGTGAGTGCAACAACTTTGTTCTGGCACTTTGTTGATGGGATTTGGGTGATTCTGTTCTCGCTTTTGTATATTTGGTAGGGCGATCGCTATGATTAATAAAAGAGAAATAATCTATAGCAATCCGAATTGAATCGTGAGAAAATACGCAGATTTTACATCCAATGTAAAAGTAAAATTTGATTTAATATTGGCGATTAGAAATCGCGGCTATACAGACGAAACCCGCCTGCGCGGGTTATTTTATGAAGTCCACGTAGGTGGACTTTGTTTGTGTAGTAGCGATTTCTAATCGCCCAATTATTTCCTATATTTACAATAATTAAGTAACTTTGTCTCCCAACGTGGTAAAAGTATTCAATAACCGTCATTTGACGACTTCTCTTAACAATATTTTTTAAGGTATAAAATTAGGTGCGTTACTCATTATTTTTCTTCTGCTTGCCCCTTGCAACCCTAGCAAGCCTTAGCTACCTTACCGTCGCCAGAGCACAAATCACTCCCGATAACAGTCTCGGTGCAGAAAATTCTGTTGTTGCTCCCAATGTTGAGATTAAGGGCATCCCTAGCGACAGAATTGATGGGGGCGCAATTCGTGGGGACAACCTGTTCCACAGTTTTCAGCAATTTAATATAAACGCTGGTAGAGGGGCTTATTTTTCGAATCCAGGGGGAATTGCAAACATACTCACCAGAGTGACTGGGGGGAATGTCTCGAACATTCAGGGTGTTTTGGGTGTGTTGGGCAATGCTAACTTGTTTTTAATCAACCCGAATGGAATTATCTTTGGACCAAATGCCCGGTTGGATGTGGGTGGTTCATTTTTGGGAAGTACGGCAAATAGTTTGATATTTAAGAATGGGTTTGAGTTTAGTGCGACGAATCCCCAAGCACCGCCATTGTTAACGATAACTGCTCCGGTTGGGTTGAGCTATCGGGAGAATTTCAAAAATATCAGCAATCAGTCTAGGGCTGTTAATGATAGTGGTAATGTTGTTGGTCTTACTGTTCCAGAAGGAAATTCCCTAACACTGGTGGGTGGTAATGTCAGCTTAGATAATGGAATACTGTTTGCACCAGGAGGACGAGTTGAGTTAGGAGGATTATCTGTTCCTGGGACGGTGGGAATCAATGGTGATGGGAGCTTGAGTTTTCCTGTGGGAGTGCAAAGAGCGGATGTATCGCTGACAAATGGTGCGATCGCTTATGTAGCTGGTAGAGACACTGGCAATATTGCAGTTAATGCCAGAAATTTAGAGCTATCAGGAGGAAGTCGTCTTTTCTCAGGGATATTGTCAGGTTTTGGAACTTCAGAAGCTCAGGCAGGCGATATAAAAATTGATGCCAAAGGTACTATTTCCTTGTTGGATAACAGCTTAATAACCAGTAGTGTACAACGAACATATGTGGGCAATGCAGGTAACATTGATATCACGACTGGTTCTGTAGTTCTCAAAAATGGCTCTCAAATCTTTGGTGGTACCTTCGGCACAGGAAATGGTGGCATCGTTAAGATCAATGCTAGCGATACTATTTCCTTGGATGGTCAAGACAGTAGTGGATTTTACAGCGCCATTGGTAGTTATGTGGAATTTAACGCTAAGGGTAACGCAGGTAGCGTTCAAATTACAACAAAAGACTTAACTTTGGGCAACGGGAGTTTTATCAGTGCCAGTATTTTTGGTCAAGGCAATGCAGGAAGTGTAGTCATCAATGCCAGTGGTTCTGTTTCGGTAGATGGGGGTAGCATTAGCAGCAACCAACAATCAACGGGTATGGGCGATGCTGGTGATGTTCAATTAACAACCACAAACTTAACTCTCAAGAATAGCGCTTTTTTGAGTGCCAGAACATTTGGCATAGGTAATGGGGGTGTTTTGACAGTTAACGCCAAAGATATCATTTCCTTGGATAACAGTTTCATAACCAGTAGTGTACAACCAACAGGTGTGAGCAATGCTGGTGGTATCGATATCACAACTGGTTCTTTAGTTCTCAAAAATGGCTCTCAAATCCTTAGTAGTACTTTCGGTCAAGGAAATGGTGGCATCGTCAAGATTAATGCTAGCGATACCATCTCCGTAGATGGTCGAAACAGTAGTGGAACTTACAGCGCTATTGGCTCTCGTGTGGAACGTAGTGCAAAGGGTGATGCAGGTGGCATTCAAATCACGACAAAAAACTTAACTCTGGGCAATGGGAATTTTGTCAGTGCCGGTACTTTTGGTCAAGGCAATGCTGGAAGTGTAGTCATCAATGCCAATGGTTCTGTTTTAGTAGATGGAGGTGACATTAGCAGTGGTGTGTTTTCAACAGGTGAAGGCAACGCAGGTGGTGTTCAATTAACAACCACAAACCTAACCCTCAAGAATGAGGGTTCTTTAAGTGCTAGTATCAACGGAGAAGGAAATGCAGGTAGCGTGTTGGTGCGAGCCTCCGATTCTGTTTCTCTTGTCAACAGCTACATCTCCAGCACTGTGGGAGCAGCAGGTGTGGGCAAGGGGGGAAATATCAATATCCAAGCAGCTTTGCTCTCACTTAAAGATGGTGCTCAACTAGCCGCCAGCACTTTTGGAACAGGGGATGCAGGGAATGTCACTGTTGATGTCACAGGTAAAGTGACGATTGCTGGGGTAAAGGACGGATTTTCCAGTGGAATTTTTAACCAGGGAGGAATAACGGGAGTAGGTAATGGGGGCAATATTACTATTTCCTCTGGCTCGTTCTCTTTAACTGATGGCGCTCAACTGGTCACCAGCGCCAGAGGACAAGGGAATGCAGGCAATGTGTCGGTGCGAGCATCGGGTTCTGTTGAGCTTGTTAATGGACGTATCTTCAGCACTGTGGAATCAGGAGGATTGGGCAAAGGTGGCAATATCGACATCAGCGCTGCTTCGCTCTCCCTCAAAGATGGTGCTCAACTGCTAACCTCAGTTCGTGGAGCGTCTAACAACCAACTAGGCGGAAGGGGAGATGCAGGCAATATCACGATTCAAGCCCGCGATGCTGTTGTCTTTGATGGAGTTGGTAGTAATGGTGTTCCCAGTGGTGCATCCAGTGCTGTAGAAACTGGGGCTGTGGGAAATGGAGGAAATTTGACAGTTGTTGCTGGACGCTTCAATGTCCTTAATGGAGCAGAAGGAACCGTAAGCAATCTGGGAAGCGGTAACGCAGGCAACCTAGAAGTCATAGCCAATTCTATCAAGCTTGATAATCAAGGGAAGCTCACTGCTAACTCTGCAAACGGTTTCGGAGGCGATATTATACTGCAAGCACGAGATTTACTGCTATTACGCCGTAATAGCCTGATATCCGCTATCAGTGGTACTCCTGGAAGTGATGGACGGGACGGCAATATTAACATCAATACAAAACTGTTAGTCGCTTTTCCTCAAGAAAATAGTGATATCACTGCTACTGGCTTTGGACGTACTGCGGGAAGTAATGTTCAAGTTAATATATCAAAACCAGGAGGAATTTTTGGTATTGAGTATCAGCCACAACAGACGTCAGAAAGTGATATTGTCGCTACTGGAACAGTCACGGTAACCACTATCGATCTTGACCCCACCCAAGGGTTATTTGAATTGACAGAAACTGTGGTTGATCCGGCACAGCAGGTTGCCCAAAATCCCTGCATAAAAGGTTTTGGTAGTACTTTCACCATCACCGGACGTGGCGGACTTCCAACTGACCCAAATAAAATCCTTAGTAGTGACAATGTGCGCGTTGATTTAATTCAGCCTGTCGCCAGTTCGGTAAGTTCAACAAGTGGAACACAAAAGCAGCCATCTCAAAAGCCACCTGTCAAACAGATAATACCTGCTCAAGGTTGGATATATAACGAAAAAGGTCAAGTGGTGCTCGTTGGTTATGATCCTACTAAGACTGGTCCACAACGCGAGCAGCCAGCGCCTACTAGTAGTTGTGCCGCCACAAAATAGTCTTGCGTTAATCCACATTCCCGGATTCTTAAATGGCTCTCGATACTGTGAAGTTTTTTATTTAACAAAAAAACGTTTGCCAGCGCCTGATGCCGTTTGTTTCTAAATTCTTAGTTTATAATGATGGATTGTGTCCAATCAAAGCCAGTCCATGCCTAAACTCAAAACTCGTAAAGCAGCGGCAAAAAGATTCCGCGCTACAGGTAGCGGTAAAATTGTACGTCGCAAAGCGTTCAAAAACCACCTGCTAGAGCACAAAAGCTCTGATAAGAAACGTAATATGTCGAAAATGGCAGTTGTCGATGAGCGCGATGCAGAAAACGTGCGCCTCATGCTCCCTTATTTGTAACTTGTTCAGGAACTAAAACAATATGACACGGGTAAAACGCGGTAACGTTGCTCGCAAACGCCGCAAAAAAATTCTCAAACTCGCTAAAGGTTTTCGCGGTTCTCACTCAACTCTGTTTAGAACGGCGAATCAAAGAGTCATGAAGGCGCTGCGGAACGCCTATGTAGATCGCAAAAAACGTAAGCGCGATTTCCGCCGCCTCTGGATCACCCGCATCAACGCCGCTGCACGCCAACATGGTTTGAGTTACAGCCAGTTGATCGGGAATCTGAAAAAAGCTGATGTCCAACTCAACCGCAAAATGTTGGCACAATTAGCAATTCTTGATCCAGCAAGCTTCGACAAAGTAGCGCAATTGGCAAGCCAACCTAAAGGATAAAGGTGCAAACAGATGGATATCGGATGTAACAGATCGAAAGCAGGTTGTTGGTTACATCTGCTCATATCCGCTGTCATTTTTTTGTTCTTGACTTTTTCCATTGTCACAGTCGCAGATACACAACTATCAGCATCTGCCGCAGAAGAAATGCCCGAAATTCAGCGGCGGGGCTATATCAGAATTGCAGTCAAAGATAACTTGCCTCCCTTAGGATTTAGAGATACAAACGGTAATTTACAAGGCTTAGAAATTGATTTAGCTAAGGCATTGGCAGCAGACTTACTTGGTAAAGCTGATGCGGTGAAACTACAACCTGTTGCTAATGGCGATCGCCTATCCGCAGTCTTGGATCATAAAGTTGATCTGGCGATCGCCAGAGTTACAGCAACTGCCTCACGTTCTCGCTTAGTCAGCTTCAGTGTTCCTTACTACTTCGATGGCACTGTATTAGTCACAAAAAACACATTATTCAAAAGATTAAGTGATTTGGAAAAACGGAAAGTTGCCGTGCTCAACAATTCCAGCACTATTGCCGATGTGCGCTATTATATACCAAACGCCGAGTTAGTGGGAGTAGATTCTTATCAAGCAGCCTTGGCGCTGTTAGAAAATAACTCAGCAGATGCCTTTGCTGCAGATGCTAGTGTTTTAAGTGGTTGGGTGCAACAATATCCCCAATATCGGTTACTCTCAGCTAAGCTATCAACTCAACCGTTATCTGTAGTCATGCCTAAAGGATTGCAGTACGATCCATTACGAAGAAAGGTTAACCAAGCCATTGCCCGTTATATTAATTCTGGGTGGCTCAAACAACGCGCTACATATTGGGGATTACGCTAAATTGGGAACTTCTCAGTTAGAAATTATAAATGAAATTTTTTAGTATTCATAATTCATAATTCTCATTGTTTCATATAAGCTGATATATAGATAAGAAGAAAATTTTACTAAATACAATGGATAACGATCTAGCAACTATTTATCTGTCAGTTTTAGTCGGTCTGCTCTTAATTGCAGTTGTCAGTGTTTTCCGCCAGGTCTTCAAAAGTCGTAGAGTTGAAGGTTCCATGTCAAGGTTGCGAAAAAAACTGACCAAAGAAAGCGGTACCACTCAAGAATATTACGAGTTAGCCAGTATTTATTCTGAGAAAAAACTATTTTCCCAAGCGATAACTCTCTTTCAAAAAGCTATCAAAGCTGCTGAAGAAGAAAGGGAAGAAGGCGAAAAAGAAGAAGAAAATATAGCCTATATTTACAACGGGTTAGGCTATGCTTACTTTGCTCAAGAACAGTTTGACATCGCCATACGTCAGTATAAAGAAGCTCTGAAAATCAAACCTGATTATGTGGTAGGAATGAATAATCTTGGTCATGCATATGAGCGAAAAAAATTAAATGCTCAAGCCCTGCAAGCTTATGAAGACGCCCTGAAAATTCAGCCAAATAACGCCACGGCAAAACGTCGTTCTGAATCTTTGCGACGCTTAGTATCTGCATGATTGGTGAAGATTTCTCGTTCCCACGCTTTGCTTAGGAATAGGTTGGGGAGGCTTTGCCTCTCCAAAATTACCTTTCATACTAAAGAAGCAAATATTCCTCAAACAAGTTGATCGAATAGCTGTAAAAAGCGTTCAGTATCCACCTCTAAGCAAGCCTCTACATTGGGCGGATTGGTTTTCTCACTTCTGCGATCGCGCCGATCACCTAGTGACATTCCACTGGTGAATCTTCCTTCAGTTTCAACCATCATATATAGCGATTCTGTTGTTACCAAACTCGGATCAATCGCAACCGCCACAGCTAAAGGATCGTGTAGATAACATCCGTGAAAGTTTTCGTTGTCACGGTGGAAAGCCATATACATTCCAGTGCAATCGACAATAAACTGGGTGACTTTAGAAGGACGACGCTGTAAATTATCTTCAACAACTTGACGTGCTATAGGGGCTTTCATCGTCACATCTAAACCAACCAGGGTGAGGGGAATTCCTGATTCCATCACAATTTGAGCAGCATGGGGATCGACAAAAAAGTTAAATTCAGCCGCTGCTGTAATATTTCCGGGTACAGTCACAGCCCCACCCATGATCACAATCCGTCCGATTTTTTTCATGGTTGCGCCATCTTTCTGAATCGCTGTTGCCAGATTCGTGAGTGGTCCTAAAGCAATAATGATTAGACTGTCGCCGTACTCTTGAGCTGTTTTGAGAAGCAACTCAATTGCATTCTCTGTAGATGGCTCAATAGCAAGTTTAGGATAGCGAGGTGTACCATCAGCTTCTAAGAACTGATCTAATTCACCCAAACCGTCTGCACCATGAATCCCCGCTGCATTGAACGGAGGTCTCACCAATGGTTTTTCACAGCCTTTGGCAACGATGGGTGAAATTTCGGGTTCAACAATACTCAGTACACGCAACACATTATTAGTAGCCAGATCTACGTTAACATTGCCAGCGACAACGGTGACTGCTTTCAGGTCTAATTGGGGTGAATTCAATGCCATAATCAGAGCTAAGGCATCATCAACACCACCGTCTGTATCTAGTATTACTGGGATGGGCTGATTTGCAAAGGCTATCATGTGAATTATTGCTCCATTATAAATTTGCTTAAAAGTTAAGATTCTTATCACTTTTACAACAGAAATGTTGTTGAAGTCAGAAGCCCAATCCCAATTAGTCAGCAGGTTTGAGCGATCGGACGATCGCACCTCTATTACAATTCTGTTAAATCCCATTTCTTAGGGCTACAAGTTCTGCGAAAATCAGAAACGATAAAAAAAACAAGCACTCGTAGTGCTCTTATTATCAGATATATAGCAGTCCTAAATTATTTGTAAGATTTTCTCTTCTCTTTCTTGGCGTCCTTGGCGTCTTGGCGGTATGTCCTCCGGACACGCTGCGCGAACGATAATTCTCACAACTCATATAGGATTGCTATAGTTCATTTCATACAAAGGGAGAACATCAAAGATGAAATTGGCTTACTGGATGTATGCAGGTCCCGCCCACATTGGTACTCTGCGGGTTGCCAGTTCCTTTAAAAATGTTCATGCGATCATGCACGCGCCCTTGGGTGATGACTACTTCAACGTTATGCGCTCTATGCTAGAACGGGAAAGGAACTTCACGCCAGTGACAGCCAGTATTGTTGATCGCAACGTTTTGGCACGGGGTTCGCAAGAAAAAGTGGTGGACAATATCACCCGCAAAGACGCGGAAGAACACCCAGACTTGATTGTGTTAACTCCCACCTGTACTTCCAGCATTTTACAAGAAGACTTAGCAAACTTTGTGGAAAGGGCATCTCTGGAGGCGAAAGCGGATGTGCTACTGGCAGACGTGAACCACTACCGCGTGAATGAACTCCAAGCTGCCGATCGCACTCTCCAACAAATCGTCCAATACTACATCGAGAAAGCCCGCAAGAAAGGCCAACTGCCTGAAGGTAAAACCGAAAAGCCTTCTGTCAACATCATCGGTATTTCTACCCTCGGTTTCCATAACCAGCACGACTGCACAGAACTCAAGCGGTTGATGGCTGACTTGGGTATTGAGGTGAATGCTGTGATTCCAGAAGGTGCTTCCGTTCACGAGTTGAAGAACCTGCCCCGCGCCTGGTTTAACCTTGTCCCTTACCGGGAACTTGGTGTGATGGCAGCTCGTTACCTTGAAGAACAATTCGGAATCCCAACCGTAGATATCACACCAATGGGTGTCGTAGAAACGGCTCGTTGTATCCGTAAAATTCAGCAGATAATTAATGCTCAAGGGGCGGATGTTGATTACGAAGAGTTTATCAACCAGCAAACTCTGTATGTATCACAGGCTGCATGGTTTTCTCGTTCGATTGACTGTCAAAACTTGACTGGTAAGAAAGCCGTTGTGTTTGGTGATAGCACTCACGCAGCTGCTATGACTAAGATTCTGGCACGAGAAATGGGCATTCACGTTGTCTGGGCTGGAACTTACTGCAAATACGATGCGGAGTGGTTCAGCCAGCAGGTGAGCGAGTATTGTGATGAAGTGCTGATCACCGAGGATCATGGGGCAATTGGGGATGCGATCGCCCGCGTCGAACCTTCTGCGATCTTCGGTACCCAAATGGAACGCCACGTTGGTAAGCGTCTGGATATCCCCTGCGGTGTGATTGCTGCACCCATTCACATCCAGAACTTCCCCATCGGTTACAAACCATTCATGGGTTACGAAGGAACAAATCAGATTGCCGATTTGGTCTACAATTCCTTTACCTTAGGAATGGAAGACCACCTGTTGGAAATCTTCGGCGGACATGATACCAAGGAAGTCATTACCAAGGGCATTTCTGCTGATTCTGATTTGGGATGGACTAAGGATGCTCAAGCAGAATTGAACAAGGTTCCTGGCTTTGTGCGTGGTAAAGTCAAGCGCAACACCGAGAAATTTGCTCGCGAGCGGAATATGACTCAAATTACTCTGGAAGTGATGTACGCTGCGAAAGAAGCTGTGGGTGCATAGTACGTAGAGACGTTGCATTGCAACGTCTTTTCCACTAATCATACATTTATGTTCGTACGTTCCCCACATCAATGCATAAAGCATTAGGAGCACCAGCATAATTATAAATACCAATCTGCGAGCACAAGTCCTGCAACCCTGGAAAACTCGTTGACATTATGAGTGACGAGAGTTGCCTGAAGTGCTATGGCTGTCCCAGCAATCAAAATATCGAGCGAACCTATGGGTGTACCTTGTTGCTCTAATTGAGCACGAATGGTTGCCGCAGCCAAAGCATGAGCTTGCTCAAACGACACCAGGTTAACTCGGCTCAACAGTTGCTGAAGTTGTTGGGTGCGTTTTGCAGGTGAGTTAGATTTGGCGATACCGACTTGTAATTCAAAGAAAACGATTGTGGAAATGACTATTTCTTGGGGAGAGACATTGGCAAGATTTTGAGCAACCTGTCCTTGACCTTTGAAGTAGTAGATCAGGGTGTTGGTATCCAAAACGTACATTTAGAGCCTCTCCCGTAGGATGTCCTGCCCCGAATTATCACGAATGTTTTCCAACGTAGGAAAGTCCTCTCCCCAACTTCCAGCTAAGGAATAAACCAGTTCAGCCCAAGGTACTGGAGCGACTGTACTACTGGGTTGATTAGAATTTAGATATTTAGCACGAATAGATTCAGCAAAAGTGAGAATCTCGCTGGCTTGGTCTTGAGGAAGAGATTTGACGAGTTCGTAAATCTGTTTAGCGATGGTCATACAGGTTCTCGATAAACTACATAACCTGAAGGGATGCAAACTCAATTATATGAAACCAGAGCAGGTCTTGCCCTGCCACAACATAATTATCGACAAACACTTCTTGACAAGCAAAAACCTTTCCAATGCTAAAAATTGGAAAGAAACACTCCAGGGGTAGAAGGATGATGAATTCACAGGAACGTCAAAAGAAGGTACAGCCACAAGAACATCCAAGAGATTGGTCATGGCCGTTTTGGCCTGCTGTACCACTCTACCCCTACAACAAGCGGCGGACACTTCGTAGGGAAATAGTTAAGGACACTATCTGGACATTCGATCAACTTCAAGGCATCCTCTACACTATCGTACCGATTCGTATGACCGTCGTAAAGCTCTGGGCAGGGGGTCTACTTGTCTATGCCCCTGTTGCTCCGACGACTGAGTGTGTGCGCTTGGTGAACGAGTTGGTGGCTGTTCACGGTGAAGTTAAGTATATCATTCTGCCAACGAGTTCTGGTTTGGAGCACAAAGTTTTCGTTGGTCCCTTTGCCAGACGCTTTCCAAACGCACAGGTTTTCATTGCCCCGCATCAGTGGAGTTTGCCGTTCAACCTACCGTTGAGTTGGCTTGGCTTTCCTCAAAAACGAACCCAAGTGCTGCCAGAGGACAGCAAACAAGCGCCCTTTGGTGATGAGTTTGATTATGCAGTGTTGGACATCAACTTGGGACGGGGTTCTTTTGCGGAAGTAGCGGTTTTCCACAGGCGATCGCGGACTGTGCTTGTAACTGATTCTGTTTTATCTGTACCAGAAGAACCACCGGCGATCGCTCAATTAGATCCATATCCCTTGCTGTTTCACGCTAGAGAAAATGCCTTCGAGGCGATCGAGGACAATCAAGCAAACCGCCGCAAAGGATGGCAACGCATTTGTTTATTTGCAGTTTACTTTCGTCCCAGTATGCTAGAGGTAACTGGAATGGTGCAGACGTTTCGCGATACTTTTCAAGCACCAAACCACTCACCAAAGGCGTACTTTGGTTTATTTCCATTTCGCTGGAAACAGAACTGGAAGCACTCATTCGATACCCTACGAGGAAATGGGCGTCCATTTGTCGCACCGATTCTGCAAATCTTCATTTTTCCCCAAGCACCGAGACAAGTACTCAACTGGGCTGACAAAGTTGCAACTTGGGATTTTGGGCGAATTATTTCCTGTCACTTTGATTCGGCAATTGAAGCTGTTCCCCGTCAATTTCGGCAAGCATTTGCTTTCCTTGAGAAGAAACCTTTGGCATGTGAAGAATCATTTGGAAGTTCAAGTCAGCCTTTGGTGGAGGAAGACTTTAAATTCATCAAAGAACTTGAGGGGAATCTGGTTAGGCGCGGAATCGCCACACCAGCTAAAGAGAAGATTTGATCGATACATCTATAAAATGAAAAAACACAAAACTATAGTTACGCCCGAATCAAACAAAACCCCGGTATGAATTACGTAAGCAATTGCAAACTGCTTCAATCACAAGTGTTTCAGCTTTCTTTAGTACCATTTGTATCAGAGATATTAAGGAAAATTAATATTTATGAAATTACCCCAACAAAAAACTTTTAAGATGAGAAAAGCGTCTGTGATTCTCCCCTTAGCTATCCTGGCTTTTGGCAGTGTAGTTGTTAACAGCCAAGAAAGCCCCTCACCCAATACTTACACTCAATCTGTTAGGCGTGAAGTTTTAGCGAGTGGTTATCCGACTCAAGATCAAAAGCAGATTCTTGAGCTTGTACGCTATACAATCGCACCAAGAACAAAACTCCCTACTCATATTCATCCGGGAATGCAGATTGAACGAGTAGAAGCGGGAACTTTAACTTATACTGTTGTGCAAGGAGAGGCTAAAGTAACGAAAGCTAATGGCACACAATTGATTCTTCAAAAAGGGAAAACTATACAGCTTACAGTAGGAGATTCTTTAGTTGAACCTGCTGGAATGGTTCATTATGGAGAAAACCTAACAAACAAACCGATTATTCTATTATCTGCTTCTCTATTTGATGCTAATCAACCAAAATCTATTTTAATCAATCCTGAAAACAGATGAAATTGCCGCAACTTCAGCCTCAATCCTTCCACAATGATTGTCTTGGGTGCTTAATTATAAACAAGGTAGGACTTAACGGAGTTTAGACTTTGAAAAACCATCGCCGCTGATACATCACATAGGCGATCGCCACCCAAAGTAACACAGTGACAATGGCGAAAAGTAAAGAACCATTCATCGCACCAGCCCAAGATGCGAATACATTCTGGTAAATCCAATCATAAGTGTTGGGAGCATTTTCCCCAGAACCAACTTTAGTTCTCACCAAGATTTTAATCAGCAGTACAGAAGCAACAAAAAGGGAAATTGCATTTAATCCCAGCACTTCAAAAGGTTTATCCCAACGCCGTACCCGCCGCACTTCAATAAGTTCATAACAAGCTGCAAGTAACAATAATGCCCAACCACTAGTAAAAATTACATAAGAACTCGTCCATAGCTTTTTGTTAATCGGGAATGTCCAGCCCCATGCCCAACCAATAATTAAGCAACCAATACCAAATAATACTAAACCTATGCTTGTACGAGATTTAACTGGCTGAGCGCGTATCCATTGTCCAGCGAAATATCCAGCCAATACACTCACAATAGCGGGAATAGTGCCAAAAAGTCCCTCTGGATCTCCTAAATTTTTAAAACCATCACCCTTGTAAAGATGTGCTTGAGGAATAATTAAACGGTCTATATAAGCACCGAAATTTCCCTCTCGCGTCAGCACTCCAGCGCCATAACCGGGAACGGGTACATACATCATTGCTAACCAGTAGCCGATGAGTAACACTCCTGCCAGTATCCATTGTCCTTTACGTGGGAGTTTAAGGACAGCAACAGAAGCAAGGAGATATGTCAAGCTAATGCGTTGCAACACTCCCATAATGCGGATACTACTCAAATCAAAAGTCCAAGGACCTTTATTCCAAAAACCATTGAGTAATAATCCTAAAGCGAATAAAATCGCAGCGCGACGCAAAATACGCAAGTAAACAGGCGCTGTGGGTTTATTGTCGCCAGTGTACTTTGACAAGGAGAAAGTCATCGCCACACCAACGATAAACAAGAAGAAAGGAAAGACTAAATCAGTTGGGGTACAGCCGTGCCAATCTGCATGGAGTAATGGAGGGTAGACTTTTGATTCGTCGGCAACACCCGCCATGTTAACAAGAATCATGGCTGCGATAGTGATGCCGCGAAAAACATCAAGTGAAGTGAGACGACCCATAAGCGGAATTTTGCATTGAATAATACAAACTACTCCGCTTTGTATAGATAATCAAGATAAATTCGTAGAATGAAATACAAGTTAAAATTTTGTTAACACAAATTTTGCATTAGGTATCTTTTGCCCATATGCAATTTTTAATTGAAATTTTGAAATTGAATTGAAATCTATGCCAGTAAAAGTAGGAGACACAGCCCCCAATTTTACATTACCGTCCCAGAACGGTACACCTGTGAGCCTGGAAGATTTTCGTGGCAAACCAGTCGTCCTGTACTTTTACCCCAAGGACGACACACCAGGATGTACAACTCAGTCGTGCGCTTTTCGCGACCAGTACGAAGTCTTTAAAACAGCAGGCGCAGAAGTCATTGGTGTGAGTGGTGACTCACCCGAGTCTCACCAGAAATTTGCCGCCAAGTACCAACTACCTTTTACCCTTTTAAGCGATAAAGGCGACCAAGTGCGTAAGCAATACGGCGCAACTACAGCCTTCGGTTTGATTCCCGGTCGGGTGAGTTATGTTATTGATAACCAAGGAGTTGTACAGTATGTCTTTGACTCAATGTTTAACTTCAAAGGTCACGTCGAGGAAGCAATCAAAACGTTGCAACAACTGCAAACAGCTTAATAAGTCCTGGATGATGAAGAAAGCTAGATTTTAAAATAGGGTAAGTGGAGCGATCGCCTAAAGTGCGATCGCTCCACTCACCTTACTTGCTCTTAGATCTTACTTGTGGAAAGATTTCTCCGGCATACCAACCTCACCATTGCTTGTCTTGCCGTTCTTGCCGTTGGTATGACCATTATTAGTATGACGTGGTTGAATCACGCCATAACCGCCGTGATTGCGTTCGTAAATCACATTGATTTCGCCAGTATCCACATTGTGGAACATATAAAAGTCGTGTCCTACCAATTGCAGATGTTCTAATGCTTCTGCCATAGTCATCGGAGGCATGGCAAAATATTTACAACGGACCACTTCTTCAGGTAGTTCTGGAGTGCGATCGCCAATTAAATCTGTGACGACTGCCTCTTGAACAACTCCTTCAATTGTTTCTTGGGCGTGTGTTTTCTTCTCTTGACGCCGCTCTTTATATTTACGCAGCCGACGGGCAATTTTGTCTGACACCAAATCTATACTGGCGTAGAGGTTCTCGCTACTCTCCTCAGCACGAATAACACTGCCATTGGCATAAATAGTGACTTCAGCCGCCTGCCTGGGATTAATTCGGGGATTACGAGCTACGCTCAAATGCACATCCACTTCATGGGTGATGTTTTGATAATGACTTGCCGCCTTTTCAATTTTTTGATGCACATAATCCCTAATCGCATCGGTGATTTCAATATTTTTGCTGTGGATGACAAGCTTCATGTAAACTCTCCCGCTCTATGTTTTTTTGTGAATTTTGTTTCGGATGACAAGGAAATGCGGTAAGATCTATGATTGCCGCCAGAATCTATCGTCAACGGATTTAGACTGACTACATCTAAGTTTTTGTGAGGTTTCGCCCATCTTTACCTCACGAACCTCTGCTGTGATTCCAATCGGTTGAAAAGCAATCAGAGATTACGCAGATTTCTTTGGTTTTTTGCTTGGTGAAGCCTTAATCGTTTTTCCTAAAATACACAAGTCTTTTTGCAATTCTTAATTTTGTATTTTCTGTCAACCATTGTTTAGGCGTCATCACCCAGTAGACTTATTTCTTTTTTGTTGGTGTGACAGTTCTTTTGTGAGAATTCCTCCCAACTCCATTGAGGTTATATATTCAAAATTAGCATCTTGTATTTTGGAAAACCAATTCCTTGACTTTCCTTTAAAATCCTTTGCATAGCTTGACATTTTTCACACCCTATTGGTTACAAGAGATACATTTTGCTCTGTATTCTGGTTGATTTTTTCTTTGTTTGTAACATGTCTTTGCACAACAATCGATGTTTGCTATATAACCAAGTAGTGATACCATACTCAGAGGCGCTGATATGGCAGCGCACCCTTCTAGCTGAGCGCATTCAAAACCCAAGCCTGGAAGATGTGCTAATCTTGCTAGAACATCCGCCTGTCTACACTTTGGGGCAAGGAGCCAATTCAGAATTTCTCAAATTTGACCAGACGACAAGTACCTATGAAGTGCATCGAGTTGAACGAGGTGGCGAAGTCACATACCATTGTCCCGGTCAACTGGTAGGATACCCAATTTTAAATTTGCAACATTACCATAAAGACTTACATTGGTACTTGCGTCAACTAGAAGAAGTCTTAATTCGTACACTCAAAATGTATGGCTTACAAGGAGAACGCAATCCTGGTTTTACTGGTGTTTGGTTAGAAGGGCGCAAAGTTGCTGCGATCGGTATTAAAGTCAGCCGTTGGATAACCATGCACGGCTTTGCATTAAATGTTTGTCCTGACATGAGCGGATTTGAGCGTATTGTACCCTGTGGTATTGCTGATAAACCTGTGGGTAGTTTAGCTCAGTGGATTCCTGATATTTCTTTATTGGAGGTACGCGCTCATGTGGCAAAGTGCTTTGCAGAAGTTTTTGAGGTTGAATTGATTGGTGATGATGTAAATGGAAGTTCTATCAGGTGCAAGTGGCAGGATGATAACCGCTTCTAAAAACCTACGCATATCTACGTATAAATTCGTAAATATAAGCAAGTCCAACTCTACGGTGTAAGTTCGCTCAATAACAAGTGCCTTTGGAGCTTGGTTCCCTTGCCTCGTGGCGCGGGTTCCTTGACCTCTAATCCCCAGTTAGAGATACTGAAATGAATTTCAGTACGAGACTTAAAAAAATATTCAATTTTTTGTTATTAGTTTGTGCCAAGTGTTTCAAGGGTTTCATGCCTGAGTTACTTTTGCATCCCGCACTAATCAAGCGTAATTGTATTATACACCTCCATCTGCAAAATTTTGGAAAAATCTTGGCAAAAATTCCAAGATTTGCCTAGATATGCAGAAAATTTATCGATCAGCAGGCAACCCCTGATAGCGTTTGTGATAGGCGTAGCCGTAGATGTGGTATTGAGCACGGGCGTTTTGACACATCTGTCCTTTCAGGCAGAACCAGGATCTATATAATACCAATTCAGTAAATATGTCATTGTTGCTTAAATTTATGTGACTTCTACGAAACTTTGCGAGTACCGGAAACTTTTCAAAGCCACGCAATAAGGAGGTTATCAGCAGCCCGTTGAGTGTACTGAGCAATGTAGTCTCAGACGTCATCAAATCACTGCTAATTAAGCTTCATTGCTGAGTTGAAAAGTAGGGCGACGACTCCATACGTAACAGGTTTAGAACATCGTGACTGATCTTAATCTTTTTTAAATTATTAAATACATAAAAATATACGTATAATAGCTGAGTAAATTTACAACTTTCGCCAATAACTGGGGGGCACATGGTAGTATCAGTTCTCAAGGAAGGCTCTACGGGACCAGAAGTCATAGATTTGCAGTTTATACTGAAATTTAGAGATGGAAAGAACGAGTTTGATCCAGGTGTAACAGACGGGTCGTTTGGTTCTAAAACTAAAGCTGCAGTGGTAAAGTTTCAGCAGAGTAGAAAGCTTACTGCTGATGGGATTGTAGGGGGAAAAACGTGGGAGGCTTTACGTCCTCGCTCTGATTGGCCGAAACAACCAGGAGAATTTTTGAGAGAAGGCGAAAAGGGCGAAGTCGTGAAACAACTCCAGGAAGGTTTAAAATCTGACGATGTTTATACCGGTGCCATAGACGGTATATTTGGTTCAAACACAAAAGCAGCCGTCATTAAAACACAAAAGTCTGGTGAGATAGACTCTAATACGGTAGGGGTTGTTGGTCCACTCACGTGGGGTGGAATTATCGGCGATTAATACAACAAGCTGTGTGAGAAGGAGTCAGAATTCAGAATATCCCCACGGATGAATCCGGAGGTAACAGGTGCGCGAAAATGCTTTTCTTCTCCACGGATGAATCCGGGGGCTATGCCTACGGCACGCTGAGTCGCAAGGGGACACCCTGCGCGAACGCTATTAAACCACTATTCATCCAACGACTTCTTTGATCATGTCTTAGCTTGAATTGGTCGCTGATGATGCTGTAAGTAAACTACCTACGGTTGCTATTAGTCGGGGGATGTTGCGTTTTTAACCCACAATTCCTGAGGTAGCGCGTTGGGCGGGTTTCCCGACTTGTAGCGCCTGCCGTCTCGACGCCATAATCTTTGATTTGGCGCGAGCCTCCTTGCGGAAATAGGTGAAGAAAAGTATGGAACCAGTGGTAACAAAACGGTTAATTATACGCCGTATGGCACAGACAGATTTGCTTGATTTTCTGACATATCAAACTCACCCTGAGGTTTTACGATATACGCCTATAGAACCACTTACCGAAGAGCGAGGAATGGGCTTTCTTACCCGACAAGCAGTAGTGGAAATTGGCGATGAGGGCGGTTATATCGCGTTTGCCATTCAGCATATAGGCGACGCCAAAATGATTGGCGAGGTTAGCATGAACCTATTGCCAAAAGCGCAAAGTAAGGGCGAAATCGGGTGGTCACTTCACCCGAGTTATCAGGGACATGGTTATGCAACAGAGGCGGCACAAGTATTACTCACCTATGGCTTTGCACACCGCAAGTTACACCGAATCACCTCGATCTGCGACACACGTAATACAGCATCCTTTCGGCTTATGGAACGTCTTGGCATGAGGCGTGAAGGGCATTTACGGCAAAGCCAATTCATCAAAGGCGAATGGCAAGACGAGTATATCTACGCCTTATTGCATGACGAGTGGCTTGCCCGCCAGAGTGTCATCGCTGACGGCTATAATTTGCGTCAATGAATGTTTACTCTCCTCCTCTGCGTTCTCTGCGCCTCTGCGGTTCGTTAATCCTCCAACAACTCCAACAACTCCCCTTCACTCAACTGACGAACACCCAACTCTTGCGCCTTTACCAACTTAGAACCCGCCTCTTCACCCACAACCAAAAAATCTGTTTTCTTACTCACAGAATCCGTCACCTTTCCACCAGCCTTCTGAATCAACTCCTTCGCCTCATCCCGCTTCAAAGTAGGAAGCGTACCAGTAATCACAAAAGTTTTCCCAGCAAACTTTTGATGACTCTGACTCACCGCAGTTTCCTCCACAGCACCAGCAAATTGCAACCCAGCATCTTTCAACCGAGAAATCAAACTTTGATTTGCACTGATGTGGAACCACTGGTGTACAGACTGAGCAATTTCCTCACCGATACCGTGAACAGTTTCAATATCTGCTTGTGAAGCTTGCGCCAACTGTTCCACCGTGGGAAACTTCTGTGTCAACAATTGAGCATTCACGCTACCAACGTGACGAATACCCAAACCATACAACACGCGTGACCAAGGTTGGTTTTTTGATTGGGCGATCGCCTCCACCAACTTCTGTGCCAACTTTTTCCCCATCCGCTCCAATGCACATAACTTTTCTTCTGTCAAGTTGTACACATCGGCAACAGAATGCACCACTCCTTTATCCACAAGTTGATGCACCAGTTTTTCGCCCATACCCTTGATATCCAAAGCATCGCGACTCACCCAATGTTCGATCGCCCCCTTCAGGATAGCTGGACAAGAAATATTAACGCAGCGAGTCACCGCTTCTCCCATCTCCCGAACCACTGCACTTGAGCAAACCGGACAATGGGAAGGCATAACAAAGCTTTGAGCATTCTCAGGACGGAGTTCTTTAAGAACCCGCACGACTTCTGGAATAATTTCCCCAGCTTTACGGACAATAACTGTATCACCAATCCGGATATCTAATTGAGCAATACGGTCAGCATTATGTAGGGTAGCACGAGAAACCGTTGTCCCTGCGAGTTGCACAGGGTGCATTTGAGCAAGAGGAGTCAGCGCCCCCGTTCTTCCCACGTTGACAGCAATATTTTCTACACGGGTGGGTGCTTCTTCTGCTGCATATTTTAGGGCGATCGCCCAACGGGGAAACTTTTGCGTAAACCCCAGTTGTTCCTGCAGCTTAAAAGAATTCAGCTTTACCACCACCCCATCTGTCATGTAAGGCAAATTCAGCCTTTCGGTGTCCCAGTATCCATAATACTGTGCAACATCTTCCAGAGAAGGACAAAGCTTATGGTTAGGGTTGACGCGAAACCCCAACTTTTGTAACAATTCCAGAGCTTCCCACTGAGTATTAGCGATACTAGCATCATCTCTACCAGGAATATGTAGCGTGTAGGCAAAGAAATCTAACCGTCGTCGGGCTACAGTTCGGGAGTCTAATTGTCTGAGGGTTCCAGCAGCAGCGTTTCGAGGATTAGCAAAGACTGCTTCACCGACTTTTTGCCTTTCCTCATTGATTTGTTTAAACACTTCCAAAGGTAAAAACGCTTCACCTCGCACCTCTATCCTCTCTGGAAGAGAGTTTTCACGTAATGTCTCTACATTCAAGCGCAAGGGAATTGAGCGAATAGTCCGCACATTTTGGGTGATGTCTTCACCCATAACTCCGTCACCCCTAGTTGCACCTCTGGTGAGAATACCATTTTCATATGTCAACGCTAAGGCAGAACCATCAATTTTCAGTTCGCAGACATACTCCACCTCTCCTACGTTAGGTGCTTGTCGCCGCCAGCGCCCTTCCCATGCCTTTAACTCGTCAATGTTAAACGCATTTTCTAAACTATAGAGTGGAACATTGTGGCGAACTGAGAGAAATTGAGTTGCTGGTTTCTCTCCTACCCGTTGAGTGGGGCTATCAGGTGCAACCAATTCTGGATACTGATTTTCCAGTTGTTGCAATTCTCGATATAACTGGTCATAAACTGCGTCCTCCATAATGGGAGAATCAAGGACGTAGTAGGCTAAGCTCGCCTTTTGTAGTAATTGTCGCAGTTCTTGAACGCGCTGTTTGGCTTCTGTGTTTATCGCTTGCACTACATCCATCTCCGTCATTTAATCGCTACTAGCTTGCAGCTTTCAGCATTCTGCCTTTTGAGGGATGGAGTAGGTTGGCTATTAATCCTAACACCCAAACAGCTGAAAGCTACAGCTTATAGCTTAATTAAATTTCACAAGTCTTGTCCTCTACTTCTTAGTAGAAGCACGTTCTGTCAGAACTGCTATATCTTTGCCCTTGTGTAAACTTGAAATATTTTGAATTCAACCTAATTTCATTAAAGCTAAGCGATAGGAATTTCGTAGCAGAGGAATATACGAAAACAGCAAGCGAAATATTAAGGGAAAACGCTGCAAATATTTAGCTGGTAGATCTGCAAACCCACAAGCTTCCATCACTTGATATCGGGAATCCCAATCTTGAATCTGGCGAATATCTGAGATACCCCAAAACATCTTTGCCGAAGTGTACTTAAGCGCACCATGTCTTTTTTGATTTTTTATCCAAAACTGCGACACACAATCAAAGGCAAAGCAAGAACCAGGAAAATGCTCTAAAAGATTAGTAAACAACTGCTTGACTTGCTGTTCGTTAAAATACATCAAGACTCCTTCTGCTACAAACAAGCAAGGTTCTGTACTAACTGCTTTTACACTTTCTATCCAGTCTGTCTCTAAAGCAGAAGCAGTGATAAATTTACGGCGTTCGGTTTCCTCAAAAAATTGCTTCCGTAGTAACATTGAGTCTGGTAAATCTAAATCAAACCACCGTACTTCACCGTTATCCACTCGTTCAAAGCGCGTATTCAGTCCAGCACCAATCTCGACAACCGAACCTTGCGGATACTGCTTGAGGTAGGTGCGTACCCAATTGTCAAGAATCATCCCTCGCAGACAAACACCTATCTGAGAGTTTTTAGCAGGAGCAAATTTATCAAAATCGTAATCAATTGCCTCAAGAATCTCAGCCGATTTGGGATCACAGATGATCGGCTCGGTTTGCTGTAGTTCAGACGCCCTTCCCCAAAGTGGGATGAGTAGTGTTTCTTGTACGATACCTAAGTCAACCTTGGTTTTAATCATAAATACCTCTACTAACTCACTTCATTATTTAATAATAAAGTTTCTTATTAGTACTTTAGATGAAATTGTAGCGTAAGATAACGCTGAGTGTGAAATACTTAGTAAAACACAACAGAATGATGGAAAAAATCACTAACAACAGTGTTCTCCAGCAATCAAGAGCCTAAAAAGTTTTGCCAACAAGCACCATACTTTCTCATCTAGCACAGGTTAGTATAGACTTGAGAGTTGCTTTAGGCGTCAGTTTATGACAAGTGCCGTGAAATCTCCTTATACCAGCGAACAAATTGCCGCTTGGCTACGTGGACTCCTCACCATAGCTTGGGCTGATGGTGACTTCGATGCTCAAGAACAAGAATTAATTACCACCATCACTGAAGATGAACTCGCTCCTGGCATCAAGATAGAGCCATTTGACCCAATAGAACCAGAGGAATTAGCTGCAATTTTGGGCAAAGGTACAAAAACAGCAGAAAATTTCTTACGGACAGCAGTGTTAGTTGCGATCGCAGACGGTATATATTCCTCCAGCGAAGACTATCTGCTGCACCAGTTATGCAAAGCCTTAGAACAACCAGAGAACCTGTTAGAAGCCCTGCGCCACACACTCGAACCCCCACAGCCGCAGGATTCTGTTGCGACTCCAGTTCCTTTACAAGCTGCACCCACAAAGCGTCAAATTGATGCACTGCGCCCCATGCGCAACTGGCTTGACAAGCTAGATATTCATGACCCCAGAGTGGCTCGTTTTCTATGTAAGATGATACCTTCACAGTGTCCTTTTGAGCGTGATGTCAAGCTGTTTAAACGTAAAGTTGTTCACATTCCGCCATTATGCAAACTCAACCCACTTTATGAACAACTTGTTGGCTTGCGTTTTCGCGCTCTATCTTATCTTGCTGATGACTGTGGTGAGGACATTTCGCCGTATATTTAGTCATTATGAGTAAATAACTAATGACTAACTAACTATGCAATTCATCGATCAAGCAAAAATTGAAGTAGAAGCAGGAAACGGAGGCGATGGTATTGTCGCCTTCCGCAGAGAAAAGTACGTCCCCGCAGGTGGTCCCTCTGGTGGAAATGGGGGAAAAGGCGGAAGCGTGTTGTTCGTTGCTAAAGAAAACCTGCAAACTTTGCTTGACTTTAGATACAACCACCTCTTTAAGGCAGAAAACGGTTCTCGTGGTGGACCAAATAATTGTACAGGGGCAAATGGCAAGGATTTGATTATTGAAGTTCCCTGCGGAACCGTTGCTTATAATGCCGAAACTGATGATATCATCGGAGACTTAGTCGAACCAGGACAAACTTTGCTCGTTGCTGAAGGTGGTAAGGGTGGACTGGGAAATAAGTATTTCTTGAGTAACCGTAACCGCGCCCCTGAGTATGCTCTACCTGGATTAGCAGGGGAAATCAAATCACTGCGTCTGGAGTTGAAACTTTTGGCGGAAGTTGGGATTATTGGGTTACCTAATGCCGGAAAATCGACTTTGATTTCAGCTTTATCCGCTGCACGTCCCAAAATTGCCGACTACCCCTTCACAACTTTGATTCCAAATTTGGGTGTCGTGCGCAAACCCACTGGAGATGGCACAGTTTTTGCTGATATTCCCGGACTTATTGAAGGTGCTTCCCAAGGAGCCGGTCTAGGACACGATTTCTTACGTCACATTGAGCGCACACGTGTACTGCTACACCTTATTGATGTAACCAGTGAAGATGTGATTGGTGATTTTAACATAATTCAACAAGAATTGCAAGTATATGGACGGGGTTTGGCAGAACGTCCGCAAGTTTTGGCGCTGAACAAAATTGATGCTGTTGATAGGGAAACAAAGGATTTGGAAGCGCTGGCAACGCAATTAAATCACCTTTGTTACTCTCCTGTTTTCCTGATCTCGGCTGTTACAGGTACTGGTTTAGAAGCAATGTTACAGTACATTTGGTCAATACTCGATCAACTCAATGCTCTTGAAGTTAGCGAGAAGATTAGTACAGAATGAACAAAATACGTAATCTTGCTGATTTTTTATCATCAAGAAATAATTTGCTTATCCCTTGCTCACTTAAAATTAACTATAAAATTTACATTCTTTACTTAAGAGTAGAGATGTGGACTATAAAATGAGCTAAAGATTGTAGCTTGTGGATATGACTCATTTGCTTATTGGAAGCCATGTTGCTGCATCTTCCGAGAGTGGCAGTATTGTACTTTCTAAAAAAAGAGTCAGTTCACATTTGAGTAGTCTGTTGGGTAGACGCAGAAAAAATATGTATAGCGAATTAACAGGCACATATAAATTAGAATTAGTCGGACTTTCTTTTGCGATCGCAGTTATTTCTTCATACACAGCTTTAGACTTATCAAAAAGAGTCCAGCTTGGTTGGAACAAGCGTTTGCTCTGGCTGTTGGGGGGAGCGATCGCAATGGGAATGGGCATTTGGTCAATGCACTTTATTGCCATGATCGCTTTTGAATTACCTGTGCCTGTGAGTTACGATCTGTGGATGACTCTGCTGTCTCTGCTGTTTGCGGTGCTTGCTTCTAGCATAGCTTTATCGTTGTTGAGCCGTTCTATTTCAACAGCAGTTTTAATTGGTGGTGGGGTTTGCATGGGACTAGCCATTGCTTCAATGCACTACACGGGCATGGCAGCTATGCGACTTCAAGCAAAGCTCGACTATAACTTAAAGTTAGTCAGTTTATCAGTGATCATTGCCATCATTGCCTCTTTCGCGGCTCTTTGGCTGGCATTTCGACTGAAAAAAAATCAAGAGTTGAAAGGGGCGAAATGGCAGAAGGTTGGCAGTGCCTTTTTAATGGGAATTGCCATCAGTGGAATGCACTATACAGGAATGTGGGCAACTCACTTTATGCCCCATAAACATTTATCAATACTGCAATCTCCGGTAATTAATCAGTTGTGGTTGGCTATTGCTATCGGAGTTGCGACATTATTCATCTTAACTTTAGCCTTATTAACTTCTTTCTTCGACCAATCTTTAACAGATCAGTTATTACAACAAAAGGCTTTAGAAGAGAGTGAAAAACGCTTTCGGATGCTGATCCAAAAGATGCAAGTGGGAGTTTTATTACTCAATAGCAATGCTAAAATCCTGAGCAGCAATCAAGCCGCAAACAATCTCCTAAATCAAAATCTCCAGGATAAACAGCATCAAGTATTTGGTGCTGGTTGGTTGTTGTTGCGTGAAGATGGAACACGTCTTTGTGAAGAAGAATTCCCCGTACAGAAAGCAATCGCTCTACAAAAACCCATTCAGAATATGGTCGTGGGAATTGAGGATCCAAAAAGCCTAAATCAACGTTGGCTGCTAGTTAATGCAGACCCCCAGATCGGAAATGATAATCGTGTAGAAAGGGTTGTCTGCACTTTTAGTGATATCACTCAAAGAAAGCAAGTTGAAGCCACACTGCAATTAATTGTTGAGGGAACAGCTTATACAACTGGTGATGAATTCTTTCGCTCATGCGTACGCTATATTGCAAAACTGTTACAAGTTCCTTATGTCTTTGTAAGTGAATTTATTACGGAAACGAAAACTCAACTTGGTACCCTAGCATTCTGGAATAGTGTTGATTTTGATCAAAACTTCAAGTACGACATAGCTACTATTAGCCACGAACACTGTAAAGTCGTCTTTGATGGAACATGTTGCTGCCATTGTGACGATGAGTTATCAAGACTTTTACTTAAAGAAAAAGATGCCGCCCAGTTGAATCTTCACAGCTATTTGCTTCCTCTAGTCAACTCAAACGGCGAGACTATCGGTTATTTGGTGGTGATGGATGTTAAGCCTCTAGAGATTGATTTAAGCAAAGAGTCCTGTTTGAAAATTTTTGCTGCTCGCGCAGGGGCTGAACTAGAACGTAAACTAGCAGAAGAATTGCTTGCTAAGAGTGCAGAACGAGAAAGAGCAATTTCTTTTGTGATTCAACGCATGCGTCAAACTTTGGAAATTGACCAAATTTTCCGTGCAACAACACAAGAGTTGCGACAAGTTTTAAGCTGCGATCGCGTCCTGGTTTATCGCTTTCATCCTGACTGGAGTGGAGAAATTATCTGTGAGTCAGTAGCACAAGGTTGGAAAGCACTTATCAGGTTACAAAATAATCAATCCCAAGTCACACAAGTCGCGGTTAACCAAATCGATTGTGTGATTAAAGAATTACAACAAGATCTACGTCAGATCATACAAGACACCTATCTGTACGACACCCAGGGCGGTGATTTTCATTCTGGCACAAGTTATCGGTGCGTTCCGGATATTTACAAAGCTGGATTTGACTCTTGTTACGTTGAATTGTTAGAACAATTTCAAGCACGCGCGTATATCATAGTTCCAATCTTTTGCAGCAATCAACTTTGGGGCTTCCTAGCAACGTATGAAAATTCTGCTCCTCGTCAATGGAAAGAAACAGAAATCAAAATCGTCCTTCAGATCGGAGCACAGTTGGGAGTAGCAATTCAACAGGCACAATTGTTAGCACAAACGCAAAAACAATCTAGCGAACTCAAACAAGCTAAAGAAGTCGCTGATAAAGCAAATCAAGCTAAAAGCGAATTTTTAGCACATATGACCCACGAGCTGAGAACACCACTCAACGCGATTCTTGGCTTTACCCAACTGATGAACCGCGACAGTTCCCTCAAAGCAGAGCATCAGAAATACCTGAGTATCATTAATCGTAGCGGCGAACATCTGTTGGAGTTAATTAACGACGTTTTAGACATGTCTAAAATCGAAGCAGGAGGTATGACATTTAATGAGAATAAGTTTGATTTATTTTACCTGCTTGAGAGTTTAGAGGGAATGCTCAAACTCAAAGCTGAATCTAAAGGCTTAAACCTGGTATTTGAGCGTACCCTTCAAGTCCCGCAATATATCACAACTGACGAAGGAAAATTGCGTCAAGTTTTAATTAACTTACTGGACAATGCCACTAAATTTACCGAAAAAGGAAGTGTCACTCTTCGGGTGTCAGTCGAGCAAGCCCAGACAAACAAATGTGCAGAGAATGTCACCACCACACCTCATCTCCTGTTTGAGGTAACAGACACTGGTTGTGGCATTCATCCCAATGAATTCCATAAATTATTTCAAGCCTTTGAACAAACTGCAACAGGGTTAAAATCTGGTGGAGGTACTGGCTTGGGTTTATCCATCAGTCATAAGTTTGTGCAAATGATGGGAGGACAAATCAAGGTTAGCAGTACTTTGGGGGTTGGAACTCAGTTTAGCTTTTCTATCCCTGTGGAGGAGGCAACAGAAACGAAAACACAAACTCCTGAGTTCACCAGTTACAAAGTCATTCGCTTAGCTTCTGAGCAACCCGCTTATCGGATTTTAGTTGTCGATGACCAGCTAACCAACCGTATGCTATTGGTCAAGCTGCTGGACAAACAAGGCTTTCAAGTACACGAAGCCAGTAATGGTCAAGATGCTGTCACTCTCTGGGAAATATGGCACCCGCACTTAATTTTTATGGATACACGGATGCCGTTGATGGATGGCTATGAGGCAACTAGCTTGATCAAAGAAAAGGAAAGGAACACACCCCAGCATTCTCATCAAACCATCATCATTGCTACAACAACAAACGCTTTTCAAGAAGAAAAATACAAAATTTTGAGTGCTGGCTGTGATGATATTTTAAGTAAACCCTTTCAAGAACAAGATATTGTCGGAAAAATAAGCAAATATTTGGGCGTGCAATTTCTTGATCCAGAAAATACAACAAATACAGAGATCACTCCACCTACTTGTAAGGTTGTTACCAATTCTCCTAACTTAATTTCTGTGATGGAAACTATGCCTAGCGAGTGGATACAACAGCTTCAAAATGCTGCTTCTGCTGGCAACGATTTGCTCATTTTTCAACTTATGGAACAAATTCCAGCAGACAAAGTAGATATGATTGAGACTTTAAAAGTTTTGGTTGAAAATTTTGACTTTGAGCAAGTCATAGAACTGACCGAACAGAGAACTCAGAACGGGCAGCGCCCTTGCATTCTCCAGAACGCAGAACTCAGCAATTATAAAAGGATACAAACCCCCCAACTTGTGGTAGAATAATTAACCCCACAATCGTCGTCCTGATGATCCATTTAGCCTACTATGAGTATCTTGTAACAAAGCTGGTATATCCAACTCTTGGGGACACCGGGGGAGACAGTCACCGCATTCTGTACAACGGCTAGCTTTCATTCCACCGAACCAGTGACCAGCATTTTCAAACATTCTGTAGCGATATTGCCCAAAATCATCCATGTCATATGCAACTGCAAGATTGCGTAGTCGCAACACTTCTGGAATGTTGATATTTTCTGGGCACGGTAAGCACGCATAGCACTGGCTGCATTTGTCTGTTCCTAAAACAGTTTTTTGATGATTTTCCAAACGTTGAAAGACGGTTATTTCCTCTGGGGTAAGCTTGTGATCACAATCTGCAACCCGCAAGGGTTCTGTTAATTCATCTGGGTTTGCGGGTCCGACGCTAAGAGTCGTGATTCGAGAATCATTTAGTAAAAACCGATAGTTTAACTCTAAGGGTGAAAGAGGATCACATAAATCTTTCAAAGTTTGGGGTGGCGTATACAGGCGTCCTCCCTTATCAGCAGGAGAAATAATAAACACACCCATATCTTTCTCAAATGCTTTCTGAATTGCCTCTGCGTTGCGTTGAAAGAAATAGTAATAATGCAGATTGACAAATTCAAATAAATCTGTATCTATTGCAGCCAAGATAATCTCTAAAGGCGCGTGGGTAGAAAAACCAACGTGTCGTACCCGACCATCAGCAATAGCTTCCTGCACCGCCTGCATACAGCCACCCTTGGCTTTTACCCAGTCAAGATGTTCCCATGTGTTTAAACCGTGAATCCCTAGGCAATCTAGATAATCCAACTTTAATCGTTCCAGAGATTCATCGATATACCGACGCATAGTGTCAGCATCCGCTGTTGGTGGAATTTTAGTGGTGATGTGAACTTGGCAACGCTTAACTGGTAACCCAACGGAAATTGCTTCACCAAGATACTGCTCACTCTTTCCGTATCCTCTAGCAGTTTCTAAATGATTAATCCCCAACACTATAGCTTTGTGGATGGTTTGCCATGCATTTTCCTCTGAAGCTAAGTAGCGCATTGTCCCCAAGGAAAAAACAGACAAGCGTAGATTCGTTTTTCCAAAACGTCGGTATTTCATTTTTAACAGAGTTCGGAGTTAAGAGTTTAAGCAAGTCACTCATAACTCATTGTTTATATCTCATTTATGTTTCGCCATTACCAAAGCGCTTAATCAAATCTTCAGGTCGCAGATTAGAAATAAATTCCCGAAAGGCTTGCTGTTCGGCTTCATCTGCATCCCGATCTACAGGGATAGAAGCATCCGCAATAACTTCTTCCATGACCCAAATAGGAGTATTTGTACGGAGGGCGATCGCGATCGCATCACTAGGACGCGCGTCTATTTCTTTCTTGACTTCGCCTTGCTTCACAATTAAAGCTGCATAAAATGTATCTTTTTGTAACGAATGAATGATGATCCGTTCCAAAACTATGTTCCATGCATCCAACATATTCACCATCAGGTCATGGGTTAGGGGTCTTGGAGGTTTTTGATTCTCCAGTGCGCCCATAATTGCCCTCGCTTGTTCTTGACCAATGTAAATTGGTAATGCACGGCGGTCTGAAGCATCTTTCAACAGTACAATCGGGCTACGGGTTATGGCATCTAATGCTATGCCAGCAACTTTCATTTCAAGCATTGGCTAAGCCTCTAAAATCCTTTGGGCGCTAAAGTTATGTGTAACAAATAGTACTTGTGTTGTCATGATTTTGGGGTTAAGATAAACATAAGTCTTCATTCTCTATAATTGCTTCTATTAAACTCCTAAATGGATGTGAACACCAGAGTAAGTCAAACAAGCCTAATTCGACAATAATCTACTTTCCTAGATGTGCGCAGTCATAAATATAAATTTTTTGAACTTTTGACATAAGATTTAGTCTGAAATTATACTGAAAGAAAATCAATATTTGTGAGAATTACTGGCTGCTTTTGGGCAAAAATAAGCAATAAAATAGAGTTAGTTTTGCAAAAAAGCCGTGTTTACAGGAATAATCCAAGCATTAGGAACAGTAAAACCTCTGGATGGGGATTCGTGGCAAATCACTTGTGTGACTCAGCCATCTAATGTCATTATGCAAGATTTAGCGACGGGTGACAGCGTTGCTGTAGATGGCATCTGCCTAACGGTAGAAAAAATTTTAAAAGATGGATTTATTGCTACGGCTTCACCAGAAACCTTGCGCCGTACAACACTAGGACAAGAAGAAACACAACAGAGGTACGTTAACTTAGAAGCATCCCTAAAAGTGGGGGGTAAAGTCGGCGGTCATTTCGTTATGGGACACGTGGACGGTATTGGTCAACTTGTGTCAGCACAAGCGACACAAACCTCTTGGGAATTGATTTTTACCGCTCCAGGTGCGATCGCCCGCTATATAGTTTCTAAAGGAAGTATTGCTATAAATGGCATCAGCCTAACAGTAGCCGATTATCAGCCTGAACTATCACAGTTTAAAGTAGCAGTGATTCCCGTCACTTACAAAGAAACTAATCTCCAACACATCAGTCCGGGTAGTTGGGTGAATTTAGAGGGAGATATTCTTGGCAAATACGTCGAAAAATTCCTTTGTTTTGGCAATCCGGATCTGGAAGAAGCTACACAGACAATTCCAAATGACATCACAGCTGGATTCTTAGTTGAACACGGGTATTTGTAAGTAAAAACAAACAAGGAGAAAAAGGAGCGAGGGACAAAGCAAGAAAAAAGTTAATGCTTAATGACTCTCTTGCTTGACTCCTTCACTCCTTGACTCCCACACTCTTCTAGTACACGGGCGCGCAAATAAAGCACTCATTCAAAATCAACGAAAAGCTTATGATCTAAGATTTTTGAATTTTGCGAAAAGTTTGCGCGTCCGGTGAGACAGCGCGAATGACGGCTCTCCCGACAGAGGCGACTGCGTAAGCGCAAGCGCACGCGGCTTGGGCGTAAGCGCAAGCGCACGCGGCTTGGGCGTAAGCGCAAGCGCACGAATCGAGCGTTCGCGCAGCGTCTCCGTAGGAGATACGCGTAAGCGTGTCCCTTTGGGACTTACAAAGTAGCGTCTGTGCAGGAGATACCCGAAGGGGTTTCCCGGCGCAAAACTTTTCAAGACGAATTTTGAATTCCGCGTTCGCGCAGCGTGTCCCCTTGGGACGAGCGCGGTACTAGCTACCTGGTTCTTGAGGAGTCTGAGATGTATGTAACGATTGCATTAATTGACCAAGAGCGTACTCTAATCGAGCGCCTGGATCAGTCGCAACCCATCCTTCAGGTGTGAGCTGGCGCACCTCAAAGTGCAAGTGGGGACCTGTGGACAAACCAGTGCTACCAACTTGTCCAATAACGGTTCCCTTTTGCACCCATTGACCTGGCTGAACAAAGATTTCTGACATATGACCGTAAAGAGTTTGTTGGGCGTTGCTGTGGTTAAGTATCACTGTCATACCGTAGCCGCCCAACCAATCAGCACTCTCTACTTTACCAGGGTAGGCTGCCAAAACAGGTGTTCCCATCGCTGCGCCGATGTCTGTACCAGAGTGGAAACTGCGATCGCCTGTAATGGGATGAGTTCGCCAACCAAACAAAGAAGTAATTGCAGAGGGGATAGAAAGGGGATACATCAATCCCGGACCACTTGCGAGTTTACCACCATAGACTTCACCGTAGTTTACTTGCGGCAATACTGCTGCTAGTGGAATGTCGTATGTGACATTACTGGGGCGAGGAGCAAGATTTTCTGCAGTCATTGGTGCGCTTAAGGTACCACCTAGTGGTGCGATCGGTACAGAACTCACTGTTGTCGGAGAGGAAAAGTCGGGGATAAACCGATTCGGGTGATATGTATCCTTACTCACACTTCTATAAGCTGTTTGAGAACTGCGATGCCTTACAGGAGTCACCGCACGAGAAACGCTCCTATGAGTGGGACGTTGCAGAGAGTTTTGTTCTTTTGTCTCAACATGCTTGACGGGCGGAACAGTTGCTAGTGTGGCAGGTTTACTTTTTCTAATCCAACTTGCTTTCTTTTGGGGTAATTCAGTATTAGACTGTTGTGTAACTACTACAGAATTCGGTGCCTGATACCTATTGGTAGCACCAACGTTGTATTCGCCTGGATCGATATAAGCGTTGTTGTAATCTTTTGGGGTGGAGTCATTACTAGAGGAGGCGGTGGGTTGCAAAAGTTCCCTCCAGTGTGCAAGGCGGCGTCGAACAGGTGAGTTGTTCTCTTGGGAAACCTGTTGTTGAGGTTGTTCCTTGCTCAGACTTATGTTGAATTGTGGAATATCTACAGATGGTCTTCTCTGTAACCTTGCTCTCCAGTTTGTCACACTTTCGGTACGTACAGAAACTTCCGCACGAGGTTTGAATTTTCTGATAGCAACCCCTGTTGGTGAATCTTGTGCACGACGTTTGTAATTCCGCAGAGCGACAGCAGGACTTGGTCTTTTTGCCTGAGAGAGTCTTTGTCTGAGTCTAACTCGGCGTTGAGAAAATTCGTCGGATTGTGATTTCGTCCCTTCTACTGCGGGACTACTATCTTTGTGTTCAAAAGTTTCTCTTTTGACTCTATTCGCCGATGATGCTGGTTGAGAGTTTTCAGTAGTGGGAACAATATTATCGATTGCGGATTCAGTTTGAGCAAAGACCAAACCACCATTACTCAGCAGCCCTATGCTGCCAAGCCAAGCGAGACTTTGTGCTGGGAGCGTAGACGCAAAGCGTCTTGTTGACAGACATTGCTGCCACAATTGATGCAAACGGTTCTCAGCAGAGTTATTGCGCTGCGTCATTGTTTTTTTGATGTTTTGTGTATTGTAGAGCATGAACTACCTATACTCGCATTCGGTGTGAGTATAGGTTTCGAGTCTCATTCGCTGTTGCTGTGTTGGGTATACTCATGAGTGAGTATTCGGAACCAAATCTGATCTAATTACGGTTAGTACATTGAATGAAACAAGAATCCCATCGCCCTTTTAGGCGTGGGAATGTCAAAGCTTCGGCTCCGCTCAGCTTTGACCCTGAGCGGAGCCGAAGGGTCAATTGGTTAATCAGATGAATGACAGTAACCCAAACTGATTGTACCGGGCTGAAGGTAAATTTCTGATATTTTTACTGATTTGTGTTCCGATGTTTCCATACGAACCCGAAGCTCCCCAGTATTTGCCACGCCAATGATAGTACCTACAGTGTTGTTAACATAGACTTTCTCACCTATGTTCATCAGCAACTCTAGATAACGATATATTAGTATATTGATTCCTTCTTGCAACAAGCACTGTATACCAGATTCGATTCCAATTAAAACTGTAGAAATAAGCGTTTCCAAACACGAGACGAATTTGGTCTGCTGATTTGCTTGCCACATTTGGAGATTAATTCCGGTTTCTGGTACAGGGTTTGCCCAATTTAACCCTACACCAATCACTGCTTGAGTGATGACACCCTTGTGTATTTTGGTTTCCGTCAAAATACCGCCAAGCTTTCGGCTGACTAAGATTAAATCATTAGGCCATTTAATACCAACAGGAACGTCGCAGTTTCGCAATTGTTGAGCAATTCCCCAAGCAGTAGCCAGGGTGAGTTGGTAGCTGTTGGTAGCATATAGTTTGGGGAGGCAAAAAGCAGTCGTATTTTCTGCTGCTTTATTACCGTTTGCAATAGCCACTGAAAGATATAATCCCCCAGCTGATGATATCCATTGACGACCCCATTGTCCTCTTCCTGCTGTTTGCTCAGTCGCAATCACAACACATCCTGGTTCAGCGCCTTGGGCGAGTAAGTCCCAAAGGATTTGGTTAGTTGAAGAAACAGTTTCAAAAAGATGTAGCGAAAATTGTAAATAAGGACTGTTGCGCCCTACTTGTAGAGCAGTTTCCAACTTTTGTTGATCCAATGCCATAGCAGTTTACCTAAATTTTCTAGTGCTAGGATAAATTGACTGCTATTGATGTTTGTTTTTAGGTTTGGTTAAAGATGCACGCTTGGCACTGGCGCACATGGGAAGGGTTACCCTATCTAACCTGTAGTCTATTGGAACCCTGGCATCATGGCTTTTTTACTCAGCAGTTTTCACCTAGTTATCCGTCAGAACTCACAAAGGTGCTGCATCCAGAAGCATCAGCTTATCGCTTAAAACAGGTACATGGCAATACTGTCCTGACTCCAAAAGAAATTGTCGCTCTTTTAGCTGAAGGTGGTGACAAGGTCGATGGAGAAGGTGATGATGCCCTTGTATCAGGAGATGGGTTAATATCCAATCAGCCTCTGCAAGCAGTATGGGTGGCTACGGCTGACTGCACGCCTGTACTAATTGCTGATGAGAAAACAGGACAAGTTGCAGCTGTTCATGCGGGTTGGCGTGGCACTGCGCTCAAGATAGTACCGCAAGCGATCGCCCGAATGCAAGCACAAGGTAGCAAACTTCAAGATTTGCGAATAGCGATGGGACCAGCGATCGCAGGTGAAGTTTATCAAGTCTCAGAACAAGTTGCAGCTGAAGTTGGAGCAACAATTATACCACATAACGACGAAAAAACAATTGTAGCTGCATTGTACAAGCTACCAAATTCACCTTTACTCAGCGATCCAAATCCAGAACGGGTACGGTTGGATGTGCGGCGGGTGAATACTTTACAACTTGAACAGTTGGGGATTAGTCCGGAACAGATGGCGATCGCCCCTTATTGTACTTATCAAACTCCAGAGTATTTCTTTTCTTACCGCCGAGAAAAGCAGAAAAAAGTGCAGTGGTCGGGTATTGTTAGCAATTACCTGTGAGTGTCTGGAACTCACCAATTGTTATCAGTGAGACGCCCATCTCATCTGTAACAGCGCATCAAAAATCTAGAGGACTGCGTACCCCTCGTCCAGCACAGCCCACAATTTAAAAAAAGCTCTCTCTCAACTCAAAGTGACCTTAGATTGAAAATGGCTAGAAGGAAAAAAACTCAAATCCTGGACAAAGAGTTTGAAACGCAAAAAGAACTAAAAGAATATGTTCAAAAAATTTTATACGCATACGAGCTAAACGAACTCTTGTCTCCTGAACACTTCCAATTTATCAGGTCGCTTCTCAATAATCATCCCGATTCCTACGAGAAAATTGGTGATGGTATAGAAAGCATCTGGATACAAGAAAATGTAGTCAATCGTGGAAAGTCGAGAGGTTTCTGGTTTCAACGTATAGATCGTTCAATCGATAACTTCAGTTACAAAGTATGTATTGAAAGTCCTCCATCAGTGACAAGTCATTTTCTCATGGCATGTAGAGAGGCTGCAGATAGTTATGTCAATGCTTATCGAGAAAAAACTTTTCAGGGGGTAGAAATATTGCAATGTCACACTACTGGTGACTCAATCACCTTAAAAGAATCATATGTCGCGCATTCACCTTTACACTTTAAAGAACTGGCAGAAGCATTCAGAAAAAACGAGGATTTAGTCTTATCGGAACAATTGTTCCAAGTTCATCGTGATGGTGATTTCGCTATGAGTTTTGCTGATGAAGCTCTTCGACAAAAGTGGATCAAATACCACTCTGAAAACGCTACCCTTGAGATTAGAAGCAAGAGCGTACTTGGAGTCAAAGTGTGAAACAGATGTGGCATAATCGCGCTGAGTTCACAACCATGTTATGTTTGGGGCGATCAATTTTGAATCAAAGCTACGTACCTCAGTTCACAGAGCGATATTGCTTAGGGTTATAATTTGAGGCAAGCGAATCCCAATTGGAACAATGACTACAGTAGCTATTTTGCCAATCTCTAATCCAAACGGTGAAAAGTCTTATCGCGCTATTGCGGGTAACAAGCAATCGGTTGGCAAAACTGCGGGGCAAGCCCTAGATGGGTTGACGGCTCAGTTAGGTGAAACTGAGTTCAGTGCGCTGCTCGTTATTCAAAGTTTTCGTCCCGATCCGTTCTTCAGTACAGATCAACAAAAACGGTTATCAGAGTTGATGAGTCTATGGCGGACAGCACGAGATCAAGGACAAGCGTTGCCGCCAGAGCAACAAGCAGAGCTAGATACTCTCGTTGATACTGAACTGAGAGCTGCAACAGCCCGGACAGCCGCATTAATGCAGCAATTGAGTCAATGAATTCTTATTACACAGTGGTTGCAGAACGAGCGAATCATCGTTGTGAATACTGTCATGCACCTGAACTCATATTCAACTTTCCGTTTGAAGTCGAACACATTATCCCGCTTTCTAGACAAGGTGCAGATGATGAGTCCAATTTAGCCCTTGCATGTCGCTCATGTAATCTCCGTAAAGGAACTCCCATCAGTGGCATTCAACCTAATTCAAATACTCAAGCTCGTTTCTTTCATCCAAGACAAAACCGATGGGATGAGCATTTCCAAGCCATTGTGGAGTTTGGTACGGTTATGGGCATCACTTCTATTGGAATAGTCACTGTGGAGTATTTGCAGATAAATAGCTCTTCTCAAGTAGCAGCACGACAATTATGGATTCGTTTAGGTTTATTTCCGTAAATGCGTGTTTCAGTCTAACACTGCGCTCCACCGGATTGCTAGTTTCAGCGTTGGCGTTAAACGTAGCTGCGCCTCCGGCAATCGCCCCTTATTGTACTTATCAAACTCCAGAGTATTTCTTTTCTTACCGCCGAGAAAAGCAGAAAAAAGTGCAGTGGTCTGGTATTGTTAGCGTTACTTCTGCTTAAATATCTACAATACTTGTTTCGCCACAATATCTATCAAATCATTATAAGATGATGTTTTAACAAAGTAGGAGCAAGCGCCTAAGCTAGCGGCTTGAACCAGATCATCTGGATCGTCGGAGATACTCATAACCAGAACTGGTAAATGTCTCAGCTTGGAATGCTGCTTAACCCATTCAAGTAAGTCAAAACCAGACATGTAGGGCAGCCTGATATTTGTCATTATCATCACTGGTAGTGGATAACACTCTCTGTCAGCGTAAGACTCTTTACCCGACAAGTAATTTACAGCTTCTTGCCCATTTTCAACGACTTGAAAAGATAGTGGTAAATTAGCGAATTCAAATGAGGCTAAGATCAGAAATCTTGTATCCGGCTCATCTTCGACTAATAAAATGGTTTTATATGCTTCACCCATTAGCAAAATACAACGTAAATACAATACTCTTCTATCTGCAGAGTAATTAATTGTGTTTATCCCTAACCTCCTCTGTGAGAATGAGTTAATGTTAAGTATTTATGTGCTAAAAAATACATTGTAGCGCTCGTCACACAAAAACTTAATAATCATATCCATCAATAGGTGGTTAAATATTCGTTGACATTAACTAAATATTATTAATAGTTGAGAAAACATCCACGTCATATCAATTCCTCTGTTGTTTGCTTCCATTTTCACAGGGGAATTTTTTTTTATCTATATTTTCTTTGTGATAAACAAGATAAAAATTGCAAGCACGTCTATCTAATACTATTTCATAAAATGCCTAATAACTCTTTGGGCCAAATTTAAACGGTATTACGTCTCTACTCAAGCACTCATAACTGATGAATCTTTCCAATATACTGTAACTCAGATCTTGCACCATAACTTTCGTCCGCCAAGAAATAAATTTCTTGGCTCAAAGTTCAAGTCCGTTAAAACGGACTGGATAAGTTTTTGAGGAGGCACTGCGTTGGGGAGGACAGTGCCGTGGGCGGGTTTCCCGACAGTCGCGCACCTGTCCGTTGAGCCAGTACTTGATGAGGGTTTCCCGACAGAGGTATCTGGTGAGACAGCGCTCTTTGGAGGGTCTCCCGACAGAGGCGACTGCGTAAGCGCAAAGCGCACGCGGCTTGGGCGTAAGCGCAAGCGCACGAATCGAGCGTTCGCGCAGCGTCTCCTACGGAGATACGCGTAAGCGTGTCCCTTTGGGACTTACAAAGTAGCGTCTGTGCAGGAGATACCCGATAGCCCTCCGGGTTCGCCAGTCGCCTGGCTGTCGGGAGACCCTCCCGCAGCGCTGGACTCACCGTAAGGCGTGGCCGTTCCCACTAGGGCGTTCGGGTTTCCCGACTTGTTCGCATGATTGCTTCTCCCAAGGGGAGACGCATGTGCCGTTCCGTTTTAACGGACTTGGGTTATTAGCCTTGAACTTGAGTTCAAGGCATACTATCGGTGAGGTGCAAGATCTCAGGTAAGTTATTTCAACGAAAGACCCACTGCTATAATGCGAAAGCGTTATAGCAGTGGGTGAAAACGAAATAGTTAAGATAATGTTCTTGAGTGTTAATGGATAAGCAGTTTACTACGCTTAGTTGTCAAAACAACCGCACTGAGTGACAAAATTGCAAGTACACTTGCTCCTTCAGGTACGGTAGCAACTCGAACAACTTTAGCATCAACCTGTACTATTCCACCCAAGCCACCAGCTAAGCTAGGGTTGCGAAGTATACCAGCAAATTCTGGAGAAAACAGCAATTTAACATTACTTAGGGTTAAGTCTTTGCCATCAAAAGCCAATTTTTCTGGAGTGCTCAAATCAAACAAAACTGTATTTAGAGACACTGTATCTTTTAGAAAAAGACCGCTGGTATTGTTGGTGGCACGTGTCGGGTCGTAACCAACTGAAAAGTTACCAACAGTAACTTGGTTATTGAAGGTAACAGTACCAGTGTGTTCGATTGTACCTAAAAGTGGAGTCAAACCATTCGCGTCGCTGAACGTGAAGTTTGTGGCTGGGGTAATGTTGAAGCCAACCAAAAAATTACTATTAATTGGTTGCACTGTATTATCCGTGCCTGTCAAGTTTAGCCCGATACTGCTGAGATAACTCAGGTCATGATAGACGCTAGTGACTCCAGACTGCACCTGATAAGTTGCAGCCTCTGCCCGTACGGGTGCAATTGATACAAAAGCGGCTATTGTGCCCGCAAGAATTGCTGGAACCTGGGAAAAACGCATAGAGACTCCTCTGCTAACTGTATAAGGTGGAACAGCGTATATTCACTTATAATTTATGTAACACAAAACAGAAAAAAAAACAGTAATTTATATTATTCTCTGGTTATTTTTATTACTCTTTTTCTTTTTTTTGTTGAACTGCTGTTTGTTCTGTCTACTTTTTCAGCTTTTCCTACTTTTCCTGAACTTTAGAAATAAAAAACCGCTTGACCAGCTAGCTTAGGGTTAATGCATTCAGAGTTCGTGGTGGATGATGTGGCTTCGTTAACTCATGAGCAAAACAAAGCGATACGGACAACAAGTCAGCAAGCGGGCTTATCGCAGCTCGTTGTTTAGAGTTAGTGATTGAGGCAGAGACTTATGAGTACACTACCATGTATTCAGAGTTTACAGAGACAATAACTTTAATAATTCTGCCGCTATTTGGGTTAAGGGTTGTTTGCTGTTGGTACATTAGAAAAACAGACTTCAGAAGATGCCCATATGAGCCAGACTACGACTAACCAGGTACGCTGGACAACTGCTGATTTAGAGCTGTTCCCAGATAACGGCAAGCGCTATGAAATTGTAGACGGAGAGTTATTTGTGACACATGCACCACATTGGGAACATCAACAAGCTGCTGACAATATTTGTACAGAGTTGAAACTGTGGTCTCGCCAATCTGGTTTGGGAAAAGCTGTCACGGCAGCTGGTATTATTTTTACTGATGCTGATAACGTCATTCCTGATGTGGTGTGGATTAGCAATGAACGGCTAGCATTGGTGATAGATGATGCAGGACACCTCACTGCAGCACCAGAGTTAGTGGTTGAGGTACTTTCTCCTGGCGACAACAACGAACGACGCGATAAACAAGTGAAGCTGAAGCTTTACGCTACTCAAGGCGTCCAAGAATACTGGATTGTTGATTGGCAGTTGCAGCAAATTCAGGTTTATCGACGGCAGCAAGCTACACTGGTGCTGGTAGCAACGTTAGTTATCAATGACGAATTAAGTTCACCACTCTTACCAAGGTTCACTTGTCCTATTGCCCGAATATTTAGTTAAACAAAAGCATTAATCATCAATTAACGCTTCCCTTAACACTTCACGGTGAATCAGCGCTCTATCGACTAAATACTGAATTTTTTCTGCTGACAATGGATCGCCATTGGCGTAATGTTCCATCCATGTTGTGCTAATGAAATTAGGATCATCTGGCAAATTAGCCAAATCCCAACCAGGCATATCCACATCTTCCATCAATCGATTTACCTTGGGATCGTAACTCAACGCAAAGCAGCGACAACCTTCACTTGCTGCCATAATCAAACTATGCAGGCGCATTCCAATTGCCATTTCCACACCGCGAAACACTCCTTTTAAAAGTTCCGGTTCTTCCAAGCACAAAATTTTGCTAACATCTTTAAGTTGCGGTTGAATCGCTTGGGCGATCTCTAAATCTTCACTCTTTTGAAATGGCAACAATAATATAAAGGTTTGTGTGGCTTTTTGAAAATCAACCAGTGCGCGAGTTAGGTTAGCAAGGCGTGTTTGGGTTAACTGGGGGTGATTTCGCAAAGTCACCGCCACTCTGGGGGCGGGTAAATCCCAAAGTCCAGGAACTGGTTTGCTTTGTAGCGCCCAAACTGGATCAGGAGCTAAGATAAAAGGAATTTGCCAATCAGTGAGTAATGCAGCAGAAGCGCGATCGCGCACACTCACTTTTGTACAACCACCAAAATTTTGCTGTGCTAACCAACGCGTGACAGAACGCCTCAAAGGACCAATTCCTTGTCCCCAAGCAATGGTTTTTAAGCCCATTTTTTGAGCTAATGTCATGATTAGCCCATAATAAAATGGACTCACGGCACTGGTTGTATCTTGAATTAAGCTACCACCACCCCAAATAAAGGCATCACAGGAGCGCAAAGCTTGTAGTACGGTGAAAGGTGCCATGCGATCGCACGCTTCCACACCATAGCGACTGTTAGTTTCTTCTGGATTGCCAGAGAGAACCACAGGTGTGACTGATGGTGGTAGCATCTGTAAAAGCGTTGCTAACAAAGCTTCGTCGCCACCATTTCCTTTACCGTAATATCCAGACAGTAGTACCCGCATTTTTCTTCTGATTTTTAATTTATGACTTTTGACTCTTGACTTTTTGACTTTTATGAACGCTCTTTCGATTCCGACTTGGATTATTCACGTATCTAGTGTTATTGAGTGGATTGCCGCTATTTGGTTAATTTGGAAATACGGTGAAGTCACTGGTAACCGTACTTGGTGGGGATTGTCTTTTGCTATGTTACCTGCTCTGGTCAGCGCCATGTGTGCTTGCACTTGGCACTATTTTGATAACCCAGAATCTCTAGAATGGTTGGTAACACTGCAAGCTAGTATGACTTTATTGGGTAATTTTACCCTTTGGGCTGCTGCAGTGTGGATTTGGCGTTCCACTAAGTCTGCCGAAACTGCAAATAATCCCATCTCCACCAAAACTATAGAATCAAAGCAATGATTTCAAAAGAAACCCTGTTTGCCCTTTCCCTGTTTCCCTACTTGGGTTTCTTGTGGTTTCTCAGCCGCAGTCCGCAAATGCCCCGTTTGGCACTGTATGGTTTCTACGGTACTCTTGTCTTTGTCGCCGTCACCATTCCAGCGGGGATTTATGCTCAAGTGCATTATGGAAAGTCTTTGGCAAATGTTGATTGGCTGCACGGAAGCGCAGAATTTTTCTTGACACTTGCTAATATTTTGGTTGTGCTGGGTTTTCGGCAAGCTATTATTCAGAAGCAGCAGGCAAACCCCTCTACTTCTGCCAAGCAGGATTTGTCATCTTCCACTCTTTCTCAGGAGTGAAATTGCCAAATCATCATTTTCATGAAACCTGAAAAGAACTGTAAGCGAAATTTTTTCAAAACCTGGAAAAATCATTCATGTCATTGCAAATATCTTTAGCAATTAAGTTTTTGTGCCGTTTTCTGTTGTGTATATCAGGCTGTGCAGTATTTTTAACTTTTGATAGTCTTTTTAGTTCATCTTCTAGTTTTGCTGCTGAAAAATTTGTGATCCGGTATGGATTTTTTGAGCAGTCACTTCCTGTGGAAGATTTACGTACGTATGCCGAAACTCAGCAGGTTTCTTCCGAACTCAAATCTTTCCTGAATTACTTGGATCCTAAACAGCAACAGATGTTACAACAGGCTCTTCAGGTAAAAATGTCTCTTGATATTGTGGCTGTGGATAAGCTACTAGACACACAACTTGGCAAAAGACTTTTAGCTGTGGTTTCCAAGGGCATTGCACGTCGTGATCAAGCTGGAATACAGGCATTAAGAGCTGCTGTTATCCTGGGAACAAATTCAAAAGAAGGTCTTGGAATCATCAGCTTTCTAGAAGCCTATCCCAGTGACAAACTAGTCGTGGATGTGCCTGCAGCATTAGAAATTATGAAGAAATCCAATTTTTCTTCAAATTCACCTAATGTACCACCAAAAGATAATCTCAGTTCTACACCTATATGGCAAATCGAAACCCAGTATCAGATACTAGCAAGCCAAGGTAAGCAATTCTCAGGTTGCTTATTTGGAGATTCTGTTTCTGCTGAACTCGGGAATTCTCTTGGTGAGGGGACTTTTAATTTTGCCTTAAATGGATTGAGTGCAATTTCGTTAGTTGAACAACTGAAACTTTTAGCTCCTGCTAATGTGAAGTGCCAAAAAACTATAATTGCTATTGGTGGAAATGATGCTTGGTATGGACTTAGCAATGAGTTATTTACCGAAAAACTCAAAGAAGCTATTTCCTTAGTCAGAGCAATGGGAACTAAAGAAATTTTTCTGATTCCTGCTTTCTACTCAACAGTTGCTGCGAGTATTGATCCGAGTGTCTCAGCCCCATTGGCTAAAGTGGAAGAAATAAATACTGTGATGAATCAAGTTGCAACAACAGAAAATGTGCCAGTTGAATCATCCGGTGTACAACCTTTATATGAAAATAATGTTTTAAAAGACAATTTAACGAGTGATGGCGACCATCTCAATGCTGAAGGTATAAAGATTTATCGAAAAGCGTTATTAGATATATTAGGGACTGGTTCGCCGAAGAAAAATTGACTTGGGGAAGTCACGCATTCAATCGTTACACCATCTTTTGCCAGACGTACTTAGGGATGTAAATAGACATCGCACAATTTTCAAGCAGCGGGGTAGTTGGTTGTACACAACTTGTACATTAACTAATTATTTGTCAATTTAACAAAATATTGTCACATAACGTGCAAATAACTGAAATCCTGCTGTAATCAAGGTTATGGCAGGTTTTTGATTATTAGACTTCTCACAACCTCTGTTAATCCCGATTAACAAATTAAATGTCTAATAGCCGAATTTTAACAATTTAACTGTCACTTTACAGGGACAAGAAAAATTACCGAGTTTTGGAAAACTTAACAGATTAAATGTCACTCTGCATAGTCTGCGTAGTTATAATATACATATGTGTTTCAATTAAACAAATATGTATATGCAGGAAGCTCCTTCTTCTAAAACACCTGCAAACTCAAATAGCACTCTCACCGAAGCAAATGTCATTGTGTCGGAACTTTCGGATGAGGCGAAGTTGAAAATGGAGGTGATTCAAAGTTTGCTCTCAGCAGGCGATCGCACTACATACGCTGAACGGCTCAAGGAAGCAGCAGAAAAACTTGGCAAATCAGTACGCACAGTTAGGCGTCTAATTGATAAGTGGGAGCAAGAAGGTTTAGTTGGGCTAGTTCAAGGTCAACGAGCTGACAAAGGAAAGCACCGAGTCGATGAAAACTGGCAAGAGTTTATTTTGAAGACCTATAAGGAGGGTAATAAAGGCAGTAAAAGAATGACTCGCCAACAGGTAGCCGTTAGAGTTAAGGCGAGAGCAGATGAACTAGGGGTGAAGCCTCCTTCCCACATGACGGTCTACCGTGTTTTGAAACCCTTAATTGATAAGGAGGAGAAAGCTAAAAGTATTCGCTCTCCCGGTTGGCGTGGTTCGCGGCTATCAGTGAAAACCCGTGATGGGAAAGATTTACAAGTAGAACATAGTAACCAAGTTTGGCAATGCGACCACACCCTAGTTGATGTTTTATTAGTAGACAGCTCAGGCAAAATTCTTAGTCGTCCTTGGTTAACAACGGTTATTGATAGTTATTCGCGCTGCATTATGGGGATTAACTTGGGCTACGATGCACCAAGTTCGACTGTTGTGGCTTTAGCGCTGCGTCATGCAATTTTGCCCAAGCAATATAGTTCAGAATATGCACTTAATGAAGAATGGGGTACTTCTGGTTTGCCGCAACATTTTTATACGGATGGGGGTACCGTTTTGGGAAAATGTCGGGGGAAGATTTTAAGCGGACGGTGGATATTTGGGAGAAGCAAATTTTAAAGTTACCAGTTGCTTCCAATCTTTCGAGTAAGACGATGTTGAAGACTTTGGGAGAAGCGACGGGTGGCTATATCGGTTTGATGGATATGATTTTGCGAGAGTCTGCGATTCGGGCTTTGAAAAACGGACTACAAAAGATTGACTTAGAAACTTTGAAGGAAGTTGCTACTGAATATAAGTGATGGAAGCGGAAGATATTAAACCCTGGTTGTTTCAAGTTGAACCATTGGAAGGGGAAAGTTTGAGTCATTTTTTGGGACGCTTTCGACGGGCAAATGAATTAACGCCTACTGGGTTAGGTAAAGCTGCGGGACTTGGGGGAGCGATCGCACGTTGGGAAAAGTTTCGCTTTAATCCTCCTCCTTCTCGTCAGCAGTTGGAGGCGTTAGCTACTGTGGTGGGGGTTGATGCCGATAGGTTAGAGCAGATGTTGCCACCTGCTGGAGTGGGGATGAAAATAGAGCCAATTCGGTTGTGTGCGGCTTGTTATGCCCAGTCACCTTGTCATAAAATTAAGTGGCAGTTTAAGGTGACGCAGGGATGCGCGAGCCACAATTTAAGCTTGCTGTCTGAGTGTCCTAACTGCGGGGCAAGGTTTAAGGTTCCGGCGTTGTGGATGGATGGATGGTGTCACCGGTGTTTTCTGAACTTTGTTGAGATGGTTGGATATCAAAAGCTCGTTTGAGAACCCATTCTATGCTGGTACAGCTTTTGCCCTTTCTTTAAAGCTTTGAAAGTCTATTACTCTTGAATTTTGAGCCGCTTCCCAAATGTCCTTAACAATATCGATCAATGGTGGTATTACCAGTAAAACATACTGACCTATTCCCTTATTTTTTTTGCTGGCAACTTTTAAAGCTGTAGGCATATTAGCGCCAAAGTCAGACCAGTCTTGCTCTATCCAAAAGACTTCATCTTCGACAACAACTAACTGTTTATTTCTCAACCTGTTGTCGTATTCACTTTGGTCTAAAAATTCGATTATTTTTCTGACTGTCTGCAAAGAGACATCTTCTTGTCTTAAATTTCGGATAGCACGAATTTCTAAAAGCTGCTCCCAACTAAAAACCACAGTAGGTCTTCCGCTGTTCGTTCCATATCTGTAAGGAATAATTAGACCTACTTTTTCTAGATAAGCAAGTCGGCTAGATGTGCAGCCTGTCAACTGCATTGTCTCTTTTCTTGTGAAACCCATCATCTGGCTCATAGCAGCTTGCCTTCCCCTTGCTTTCTAGAATTTAGTTTTTAACCTCCATAGGTTTTAGCTAGTCTCATATTGTACCAAATTCTTGAAATTATCTAAAACTTAATATTTCTTAACTACCTTTTTGACAACTATATTCTACAAAATAGCCATTTTTGTAGAACACAGTGTTAGTATTGAGTCGTATTTCTAGAAAGGAGGTTTTTTTAATGGACGACAAACTGTATAAACCTGGTGATAAAACTCCTACCAGTGGACAGTACGAAGTAACTGGTCCGCGTGGTGGTAGTAAGGGGCATGAGATTACCTCCACGCAAGGTAATCCACTACCCCCTACTCCAGAAGCTAACCAGCGGTACAGACTAGTTGATCCAACTAAACACAAGAACCAGTAAGCTCTACGGGCTGTCCTGATTCACTGCTAAAGGCTCATCAGTTAGCGGCTGGTGAGCCTTTAGTCTACTTTAGCTAATCAGAACTCTCCTTTAAATGCTTTATCAAGTATGGAAGGTAGCAGTGAATCAAGTTCTTTCATAGCTTCTTCTCTCAGTCGTTTTATTGTGTCTACCTTGGCTTGAAGTTCATCAAGGTAGGCGACGATGCGGCGTTGTTCCGGGATAGGTGGGACTGGAATTTTGAAATTTAAAAGCTTTAGCGTTTCTAGTTTCCGTGTATCATGTGTAGACTTTTCTACTAGTTCCAGAAGTAAGTCATTTAGGGAGATCCAAATAAAAAAATACCCAACCTTCAATAACTAGTTGGTGTACGAGTTGGCGCGTGGAGGTCGTCAAGCGCCCGAAGGGCGTAGGACTTGCGTTGGGTATTTTTTTTCTTGTAAGTGCCTTAACCCTCAAAGAACACAGCATAAGTATAAAGAGGATTACCAAAGTAACGATAAGTGTCAACGTTATCATCCCGTAGCGGTTGTGTCTCCCACCCCGCGTCCTCTAACTTTGGCTCAACATACTTACGACAGGTATTAGCTTCATTGCTCATAGTTATTTACTTCGCTGCAAGATTTTCGCTCCTTAACCGCCAACTGCTGATAAATTACGTCCAACCATACAGGAATCACAGATTTACCTTCATCTAGAGATGTGATCGCCTTTTCTCGGTCAAACTCCATAAGTAAAAGCGTTCGTTTTTTCCCATCCCATAGCAACATAAAACGCCTTCCCTTACCTGAATTAAACAAATCCGGCTCTTGGTCTTTCAGCTTTTTAAGGGTTTCACTGGCTAGTTCAAAACTTAACCCCGTAGACAGTAAATATGCCATTGCTGCCAGTTCAACTATATTAGCTTTTGAGTAATAAATACTACGCCCTGTTCCCGTCTCACTGATAACGGGAACAACGACACCCTTTTCACGCCAGTACTGGAGTTGACGCAAGGTGCAGCCTGTGATTTCAGCCGCCTGTTTACTCGTAAAAAACGTTTCTTGCATGAAATCATTGTAGACACAGCGGCGAATCAAACATTTATGTTATTAGTGTACATATATGTTAGTAAGCGTATGAGCCAGATTACTATTCAGTGTCGTTTAGTAGCAAGCGAATCTACCCGCCAACAGCTATGGAAGCTAATGGCAGAGAAAAACACGCCACTGATTAACGAACTGTTGCTCAATGTGCCTCAACATCAAGACTTTGAGACTTGGCGACAAAAGGGTAAACACCCGACTGGTATTGTCAAAGAATTGTGCCAACCTTTGAAAACTGACCCTCGTTTTATCAGTCAACCAGCACGGTTTTATGCAAGTGCGATTGCCACAGTGAATTACATCTACTTTTCTTGGTTGGCACTGATGAAGCGGTTACAGTACAAACTAGAAGGCAAAACTCGCTGGCTAGAAATGCTTAGAAGTGATGAACAATTGGTAGAAGCCAGTGGTGTTACTTTAGACAGCCTTCGTATAAAAGCTAATGAAATCTTGGCTCAATTGAGTCCACAGTCTGCTCTAGTGGAAGCTAAGGAGAAAAAAGGTAATACAGTCAAAAAGACCAGAAAATCTCAAAATTCAGACAACAATCGCAGTTTATCTGCAACTTTATTTCAGGCTTACCGCGATACAGAAGACATTTTAACTCGTTGCGCTATTAGTTATTTGCTCAAAAATGGCTGTAAAGTCAGTGATAAAGAAGAAGACCCGGAAAAATTTGCTCAACGTCACCGCAAGATTGAAATTCAGATTGAACGCCTCCGAGAACAGCTAGAAGCTCGAATTCCCAAAGGTCGAGATTTAACTGATACCAAATGGTTAGACACTCTATTCGTCGCTACTCATCAAGTTCCTAACAATCAAGCACAATTCATATCTTGGCAAGACAGTCTTTTAAGGCAATCAAGTTCTGTGCCATTTCCAATTGCTTACGAAACCAACGAAGATATGACTTGGTTTAAAAACCACCAAGGACGCATCTGTGTAAAATTCAATGGATTGAGCGAGCATACATTTGAGGTTTATTGCGACCAACGTTATCTGCACTGGTTTCAACGCTTTCTAGAAGACCAACAGATTAAGCATGAAAGTAAAAACCAACACTCTAGTAGCTTATTCACCCTCCGTAGCGGACGCATTACTTGGTTCCAAGAGGAAGGTAAACGTGTTCGCGGTAGCGCGGCGGCAGCCGTACCTTGGAACATTCACCGCTTGAGTCTCTACTGTTGTGTAGATACCCGTCTGTGGACAGATGAAGGAACAGGACTGGTTAGACAAGAAAAAGCAGAAGAAATTGCCAAAACCATTACTAAAACAAAGGAAAAAGGCGACCTAAATGAGAAACAGCTAGCCCATATTAAACGCAAAAACTCCACCTTAGCAAGAATCAGCAATCCGTTTCCGCGTCCAAGTAAACCTTTACACAAAGGTCAATCCCACGTTCTTGTGGGTGTAAGCCTCGGTTTAGAAAAACCTGCAACAGTAGCGGTAGTGGATGCCACAACAGGTAAAGTCCTTATCTACCGCAGTATTAAACAGCTATTAGGCAACAATTACAAACTTTTAAACCGACAACAAAAGCAAAAGCACTCCTTATCCCACAAACGCCAAATCGCCCAAACGCTTGCTGCACCGAATCAATTTGGAGAATCAGAGTTAGGACAGTATGTAGACAGATTACTGGCGTCTGAAATTGTGGCGATCGCCCAAACTTACTCTGCGGGAAGTATCGTTCTCCCCAAGTTGAGCGATATGCGGGAGCAAGTTCAGAGTGAGATTCAAGCCAAAGCCGAACAAAAATCAGACTTAATAGAAGTTCAACAAAAGTATGCCAAAGAGTACCGAGTTAGCGTCCATCAGTGGAGCTACGGCAGATTGATTTCTAGCGTTCAAAGTCAAGCAGCTAAAGCTGGAATTGTCATAGAGTCTGCAATACAGCCGATTCGAGGTAGTCCACACCAGAAAGCGAAAGAATTAGTGATCGCAGCTTACCATTCCCGTCAAAAAACCTGATTGACAAAATACCGAACCTTGAAAATAAAATAAGAGTTAGTAATAGCGCCGCAGTTCATGCTTGTTACAAGCCTCTGTACTGTGTAAATGTGGGTTAGTTTGACTGTTGTCAAACAGTTTTGCTTTCTGACCCTGGTAGCTGCCCACCTTGAAGCTGCTATCCCTTGTGGATAGGAATCAGGTGCGCCCCCAGTAATAGAGGTGCGGGTTTACCGCAGTGGTGAGTCCACTTGCCGGGGAGATTTTCTTTCCGGCAAAGTGGCGAACCCGAAGGGTGGCTACTGAATCACCTCCGAGCAAGGAGGAACCCACCTTAATTATTTTTTTGGCGAATCGAAGCGGAGTCAATTTCCCTGGGGTTGCTGCCAAATCTTCAAATCTGTTTGTTGGCAAGGTTTCTAGGTTGTTATCTGTCACTTGATTTACTTTTTTAAGTTTCAAGTAGCGAGTGATTTTGGTTGGTTTGCCAAAAGTGCTTCTAGAAGTCTTGATAAATAAAGGGTTTTAGGCGCGGGGTTTCAACGCCCCTCGACGCTTGAGGCGGGTTGAAAGTTGCATGATTTTGTTAGTGAAGATTTTCAAAAGCAGATGTTTCAACGCCCCTCGACGCTTGAGGCGGGTTGAAAGTCTTTGAGAGAAAGAAAATGAGAATCGCCCATCCCTGTTTCAACGCCCCTCGACGCTTGAGGCGGGTTGAAAGCATCCGGACATTCCCTCTCCTCTGAATAAGAGGGAAGTTTCAACGCCCCTCGACGCTTGAGGCGGGTTGAAAGGACAAATGGTCTATTTTGGAACGTCAGCCCACCTTGAGGTTTCAACGCCCCTCGACGCTTGAGGCGGGTTGAAAGTCAAGAAATTTGGCACGAAATTTACCGTCGATTCTTTGTTTCAACGCCCCTCCTAGTAGTCCACCAAACTAATTTTGCAGGGTGATACCGATTATTGATAAGCTACTTCCACGGTTTAGAAGGTGGTATAATCGTGAAAAAATACATAGTGGACTTAAATGAGACTGAGATTTCCCAACTGCGATCGCTAACTAAAACAGGTAAGCATAAGGCACGAAGCATCACCCGCGCGAACATTCTTCTAATGGCGAGTGAGGGTTATTCAGATAACGTGATCGCTTCTACCCTACGAATTAATGTTTCAACTGTCGAGCGCACGCGTGAAAAATTTGTGCTTGGGGGATTGGAGTATACACTTCAAGACCGCCCTCATCCCCCGAAGCCTCGTAAACTTGACGGTAAGCAAGAAGCCTTTCTTGTTGCTACAGCCTGTTCGACTGCACCTGAAGGACGAACGCGTTGGACAATGCAGCTTTTAGCAGACCAACTCATAAGCCTTGGTGTTGTCGATTCTATTTCTGACGAAACAGTGCGTCAAACTCTAAAAAAAACGAAATCAAACCGTGGTTGAGAGAGCAATGGTGTATTCCAGAAGTGAATGCAGAGTATGTTTTGCGGATGGAAGATGTATTAGATTTATACAACGAGCCTTATGACCCCAAGCGCCCAGTAATTTGTTTTGATGAGACCCCATATCAACTTGTAGAGGAGATTAGACAACCATTACCTCCCGAACCCGACCAGCCCGAGCGTTATGATTACGAGTATAAGCGTAACGGTAGTGTTAATATATTTGCGTATTTCCAACCTTTGGCAGGATGGCGGCATATTGAAGTTACGCAACGGCGTACAAAAGTAGATTTCGCAAAGCAAATGAAGGATTTAGTTGATGTTTACTGCCCAAAAGCTGATGTTATTCGCTTGGTAGTCGATAACCTTAATATTCACAATCCTGCCGCCTTGTATGAAGTTTTTGAGCCACAAGAAGCACGCCGGATTGTTCAAAAACTGGAATTCCACTATACGCCAAAACACGCAAGGAGCGTTAAATCAAGTAGAGATTGAATTATCCGTTTTGTCCCGTCAATGCTTAGAGCGACGAATTCCACAAGCACAAATGTTAAAATCTTAAATTCTCGCTTGGGAAAAACAACGTAATCAAGAACGGGCAAGTGTAAACTGGCGCTTTCAAACTACAGATGCACGGAACAAACTTGAGCGGTTATATCCTTCAGTTTAACCCTGCAAAGTTTCCTTGGTGGACTACTAGCTTGAGGCGGGTTGAAAGCTATGCTTTTGAAGCTGGCAAACGTTGCACACCTGAGTTTCAACGCCCCTCCTAGCAAGAGGTGGGTTGAAAGTCCATTCAAAGAAAAGAGGAAATCACGCTCACAAACCGTTTCAACGCCTCTCCTAGCTTGAGGCAGGTTGAAAGAGAAGCTGTCTTGATTCTGTTGTTTAAACGCGCATGGTTACAACAAACCTTCCGCATAGGGGCAGGTTAAAAGAGCATTACTATGTTCCGCAAGCTAGGCTCAAAATTCCAATATATTCTTTAAATATAGGTGGGTTGAAAGAGGTCACGAGTTCAATCTTCTTCGTTGAAAGTAGAATTAGAGAATGAACTCAGCAATGTTGACATTTAATTCGTTAAAACTAGTAATTATTTGTCGATTAAGCGTGGAAGTCTGGTAAAGTGACAATTATTCTGTTAACACTGACACTAACTTGTTAAAAGTGACATCAATCTGTTAACAGTGACAAATAATTAGTTGATGTACACAACTGCTGCCGAAGGATGTGATTTTATAGAAAGCCCGTGACGAGGATTGAACTCGTGACCTCACCCTTACCAAGGGTGTGCTCTACCACTGAGCCACACGGGCAACGTTTAGTTTTGAGAAATGAGTATTGACTACTCACAGATTCGTTAGCTTTTCGCAGACTCAATACTCAACACATAATATTGAGATTTGAGATGGGCCGAGCTAGATTCGAACTAGCGTAGGCGTTAGCCAGCGGATTTACAGTCCGCCTCCTTTAGCCACTCGGACATCGACCCATGTTGTCCACGACTTCTTATGTTATCACAATACTTTTAAATTGCAAGCTCTTTTTGAAAAAAAAGTCATAGGGCACAGTTAAGCCATCCCATACCCTACAACCTGTGCCCTAGCTTACGAGTTCACCTGTTTCTTGCAGTGAGTGCAAGCGGCGGTAAATTCCTTTGTGGCGCAAGAGTTCGTCGTGGTTACCTATTTCTACAATCCTGCCCTTATCCAGAACCACAATTTTATCTGCTTCCCGTACTGTACTCAGACGGTGGGCAATGATGATTGTAGTACGGGTTCCCAGAATTGAGCGCATTGCTAGTTGAATAGAACGCTCTGACTCGTAGTCTAAGCTGGAAGTCGCTTCGTCAAAAATCAGCACGTCTGGTTCCATAACTAATGCCCTAGCAATTCCTAAGCGCTGTCTTTGTCCACCAGACAACCTCACACCCCTCTCACCGACTACTGTGTAATAGCCTTCAGGTAGGTGCTGTATGACTTCATCTAGTCTGGAGATTCTACAGGCTTCTTGAACCTGCTTAAAACTAGCATCAGGCTTCCCGTATCTCAGGTTATCCAGCAAGGTTCCGTTGAAAACATCGACTTCTTGGTGAACTATAGCCAGTCTTCGTCTATAGCTTCCGACATCAAGGCTGCGAATATCTTGACCGTCAATCAGAATTTGACCTTGTTGAGGTTCAAAGTACTGCAAAAGCAGCTTCACTAAGGTAGACTTACCAGAACCAGAACGACCGACTAACGCTACTGTTTGATATGGCTCTATCAAAAGATTGATATCTTCCAAAACTGGACGTTCAGATTGATATCCAAAACTGACGTGTGAAAACTCGACTTTCCCTGTAAATTGGTAAGGATTATTTGCAATGTTTCGCTCTTCTAAAAGTCCAACTCCATCGACTCTGATTGGGACTTTGAGGAACTCGTGAAACCGCATCATTGAAGGATAGCGACGGGCAAAAACCTCCGCTAGGACGCTGATAGGTTCCAACTCGGCATAAGCCATGCTGGAAAGAGTTAAAGTCATGACAAAGTGACCTAGGGAAATTTGACCTTTTACTGTCTCCACCAACGTCAAACCTAGCACTGTAAAAACACAAAACTGAATCATAGTTTTTTGCCAGGTATTGAGCTTGACATAACCTTTGTGGATACGAGTTTCAATCACCCTCAGTTCACGAATCAAGCGTCGTTTTTGCCGTTGTAGTTCTTTTGCTTCAGTAGCAAATGCTTTGACTGTTTTGATATTGGAGATGATTTCGGAAGTCCGACTTTCGGTATCTTCCATGTATTTATCCAGGCGGTTTTCGCGCCAAATCAATTGCTGCAATTTTCTTAAGGTAAAGCTTAGGATAATGACAAAGGAAATGAGATAGAGAACCGCAACTCGCCAGTCAACAAACCAGATGAACACAAAAATTCCCAATACGCGGAACAGTTTGGGAATCAACTGTCCAGAAATCTCAGGATAACTCCAGGTGTGGTTGGTGACACCTCTTGCGACTCGTCCGGCAATGCGTCCGGGGTTGTTTTCATCATAAAATTCTAGTGGTAGAGTAAGAATTTTCTCAATCGCTTTTTGGTTCTGATCACGACGTGCTCTTAAGGCTATATCCCAGTGAAACCAAGTCGTTAGCCAAGGCTGAGTCGGCGCTTTCAACACGGTGACAAGAAAAATTAAACTCAGCAATACACCCAACTCTAGAGGTTTATTGACTGGGTTATTGGTTAGCTTTGAGATTGTGGCAATCACTCCTTCAAGTGGTTTATCTAATGGTTGATTAGACAAAACGTTTAAAATTTGCCCAATCCCATAAGGAACAACCAAATCAATAACCTCGTAAATGCTGGTTGCTGCGATACTGAAAATACTTAGCGACCAGTAGGGACGGAAATAGTTGAGAATATCTCGAAAATTTGCCATGATGCACCTGCCCTTGGAGCGCTAGTCTATAACTCCTGAAAGCTTATACTACAATTATACTACATTGCAGTCAATAGTTAAGAATGGTAAATCATCCTTTAGAAGGAGTTGAGTTGCGAGGAGTTATTGATTTCAATACCATTTCACGATCGGACCTGATACAAATGATTCATCTCTAATTCTTTCCTCCTGCTCTCTGTTAAGAGTTAAGCGTTCCCTATTCCCTGTTAAGCGTTCCCTGTTAAGCGTATTTCTTCATCGGTGACTATTGGGCGAAAAATTCCAAGTGATAGCGATAAAGTGCAACTGGTTGAGAAAGAGCGGCAAAGTAATTTGGATCTTGAGGCGACAAATAAATAGCAGTGACTTGATCTGCCTCTATGGTAGGATTTAACTGGTTCAGTTTGCGATATGCAGTCGTAGATTCCACAGTATTGAAATAAGGACGCCCACCACCTTTAAACAGTTGTTGAAATAATTCTGTTGTGATGAATTTACCATCTGGCGTTGTTTCTGTAGCACGTGCTGTAACAATAGAAACAAGCTGACGCTCACCACGTAAAAACGTAATCTGACGATTAGGAGAATTTGGATCGACTTTGACTGATAACACGCTGTTACCTAAATATGAGCGTGCCAAATTCAAGCCATTAAAAGCTCTATCTGCCACGACTTCTGATTTGCTAGTTGTTCGGGGGATGATTTTCAATCCAGAATGAGGCGTTGTTTCCCGAACAAATCGCACTTCAAAACTGACAGGTTTGTTGAGATATTCACGATTACCCTCAAATCCTGGTGTGACGATATCAGGAGCTAACGGTGCGACTAAATCTATCAGCGTACTTTTCACCTGCCAAGAACCCATCATCCAGTTAGGATAAACCAAATCTCCCACAGCAGGTCGCACGGAAGTTAATTTTTCCCATTCGGGAAAATGTGCCAAACGTTCAGATAACTCTCCGGCTTGAGCCTCAGCTTGAAATACCAGGAATACAAAAATCAAGCAAAAACTCCAAATTACATTCATAACATACATCATGAGAAAATTTTGCCAATATATCAACTTTCAATAGAGTCATAACTTATTCAATTAAAAATTTAATTGCTATTTATTCATAAAAGTTAACTCAAATATCGAAAAATTCAAGATTTCACTCCATTTCTTTGTTATTATAAAATCGGAATAACAATTCTATTTGAGTTGTCAAACTGTTCATGATAGTCGTAATTTGTCAATAGTCATTTTTGACTGCAATGGACTATTGAAACTCGATCTTTTTGCAGGTATATCTCTTTTAAGTTTTTTCATAAAAGCAAGTATAAAACAGGAAGTATCAAAGAGTGTAAATTGATTTCATCTTGTAGTGCAGACCGGACAGCCGGCTACTGCTACAAGTATGGAGTAAGATGCTCCAAGGCACGTTATGTTCCCCCGCTTCCCCCCAAAAGCTGCCGCCATTACTCGTCTTTTTTCAAAACTAGGATGCTCCCTATCAAACATAGTGGCTAAAAAAATATCAGGGTGGTTTGTTTGTATAATTTGACTCTTTTATAGTATTTGCACGGATGAGCATATCTAGTTCTTTTACGGATTTTTCCTTGGCTGAATTGTTTCAACTGATTGATCAAGGGCGTAAATCCGGTTGTTTAACGGTTTGTACTTTACCAGACATTCATATACCAGGTTCTAAATCCCATTACTACTACATTTGGTTTCGATTAGGCTGTATTGTTGCTGCAGCTAATCACTTAAATGGTCAAGGTTTATCTTACAAGATGACACAACGGGGCTGGGTAAACCAGCAAATTATTGAAGAAGTTTGGACGCAAACAGCAGCAACACTACCGCTGGGATCACTATTAAAAACTCAAGGAATATTAAGTATTGAACAGCTAAATTCATTATTCGCCAGCCAATTACACCAAATTCGAGAGCTTTTTGAAATCCAAAAGGGAGTTTTTAAACTAGATACTAAGGCAAATTTGCCTTTGCAGGAGATGACAGGACTCAGCTTGAGAACACTAGAAGTGGCTCTTATGGCTGTCAGAGGGTTAAAAAACTGGAACATGCTTGCTGAGGTACTCCCAGATGTGAGTTCTGGAATTAGAAGTAAAACTGATGACAAACCCCAGATACACTTGAATACATTAGAGTGGCAAGTGTGGGAATTGGCTGATGGTAGTATTTCTTTAAGTGCGATCGCATCTCAACTCAACCAACCAATAACCATAGTTCAGCAAGCTGCTTTCCGGCTCATGCTTGTGGGTTTGGTAGAAGAAGTTTCCGTAGCAGAGTTTATAGTTAATAAAACAAATGATCCGATGAATTCTAACTCGGACAATTCCTCTGTTTTCGGATTCAAAAAATCCAAAAACTCAGAAACATTCAAGATAAGTACTTCGTTTTTACAAAATCTGGTTGGTTTTTTAAAAACCTAAGTTTCACAAGTTGCTTTGACACTTTTGTGAGGAGCGATAGCTTCTCTACGAGACGCTGCTTTGTATCTCCTGCTCAGACGCTGCGCGAACTCTCTTAGCGTGCGCTTTGCGCTTACGCGATCTGCGCTCCACGCAGATAGCTCTACGCCATTTTGGATTCAATGGCTGACAGTTTTATAAGAAAGTAGGCTGAAAACCCTGTCGTCTAACGGCGAGTCAACTAACCAAGAATCCCCGTCTGGTGAGCGATCGGGGAGTGTCAATTTGCTTAGATGTTAGAGAATACCAAAATCTGAGAACTAACCTACATCAGCTAACTTGCTGAGTTTACACTTTCTACCGCTTCCAACTGTAAGTTCTGCCCTAATTTTGGTTCAGTGCCTGCAAGTATACGCCCAATATTGCTACTGTGTCGCAAAATAACATACAAGCCACCAACAACACCAAAGAGGATGTAAGGTAAAGGTTGATGCACAAGCACCATAAAAAGAGAAACGCCAATAGCTGCAGTGATCGAACTCAAAGAGACCATCCGCGATATAGCCACGACAATAGCAAAAACGCCAAACGTAGCTAAACCAACCTGCCAATTCATCGCCAGTAAAATACCTAAACCAGTTGCAACAGATTTACCACCAGCAAAACCGAGAAAAATTGATTTACTATGTCCAAGTATGGCAGCTAACCCAGATAAAATCACCATCCAAGGTTGCCACAATTGCGGATTAACTTCTGAAGGAATAAGATTTTGACTCGGGGCAAAGTTGAACAACCACCAAACCAGAGCGATCGCTAACACTCCCTTCAAGCAATCTATCATTAAAACAAAAGCCCCTGGCCCTTTTCCCAGAGTTCTCAGCACATTAGTTGCACCAGTTGAACCGGAACCAACTTCCCTGAGATCAATACCTTTCAATCGCTTAGCTACAGTGTATCCAGTGGGTGTAGAACCCACGAGATAAGCTAACACCAAAACTGCTCCGCACAAACTTAACCAAATAGCCATAAACAATTCAAAATTCAAAATTCAAAATTCAAAATTCAAAAAAGTCAAGAAGAATGACTAATGACTAATGACTCATTAATAGTCATCATCATAATTTCTCATCATTTTGGGGTCAGGAGCAAAGGCTAACCACAAAGGAAACTGCAAGAGTCCCAAACTAATTTGCTCTTCAGAATCATCAATCAAAATCAAAGGTAGTTGATTGGCTTTTACGAGTCGGTCTGCTTTTTGTGCTAAAGCTTCTGGAGTTTCAAATAATACCATACCCTTGTCTGGTCCAAAATCTGGACGACCAATTCCTAAGCAGTCCTGTAAACCTCGTCGCCATTCACCCAAGCGTTCTGGTGTATTTGCTAATACTAAAGTGCGGAGGCGATCGCTATACAATTGGTGTAATATCGAAATCACTGCTGAGGCAATAAGAATATTCTGCAACCGACTGCCCGTCGTCCGCAAAGCACCTCGTCCTCCTTGGCTAAAAAACCAGTTAGAAACTCGTTCTGCATGAACTGGTTCAAAAGTGCGACGCAGTTGCCACGGTGGACCATAATAATCTGGTTTCGCGCGATACTGATCAATCAAACGGCGCACTTGTTTTGTCGTATCTTGAAACTGCTGTTGAGCAAATTGTGGTGTTGCGCTTTGCGCTTGGGCTTGCTTGACCTCTTTTACTTCTAGCTTTTCTGGTTCTGGTTTCGGTTTTGGCACGAGTTGCAACTGTTCTGCTGCTGCTGCCAGATCTTGTAAACTACCTGTGAGGTAGTCTTTAAAACCTTGTACCCGAATTGCTAAGTCTTGAGAAGTGCCTGCAAAAGTGGTTCGCATCTCATTGCGAATCCGTTCTTGACGCCGTTCCAACTGTTCTACAGAAATTTGCAGCGCTGCTTTACGTTGTTCTAGCCCAGAAAGCGCCTCTTGCACCAGTTGCGTCATCGTCATTTGAGTTTCGCCCAACTGGCTGTAAAGAGTTTTGTAAGAGGCTTGCAAATTTGCTATTTCTTCTTTCAGCGCTTGTTTTTGGCTTTGCAACTGTGCAACTCGTTGTGTGAGTTCCTCTTGTTGACGATAATTTTGTGGTTCTGATTCTACTTGTGATCCCAGCGCGGTAATTTCCTCTTCTAAAAGCGTCACAACCTCGGCAGTTGACTCTGGCGTTAACTCATCTATAAGATTTTGCTCTGCTGCGCCTGAATGAGACACAGCAGAAGACGACGACAGCGGCTTATTCTGTGTGTCAACTTTGGAGTTTTGCGCTGCTATTTCCACCACTGACTCAACTTTAGAGTTTTCTGGTTGTTTAACTTTGGGTTGTTCTTTGTGCTTGAACGACTCATCAGTTGGTTGTGGTGTTTGAAATTCCTCTGGGTTCATAAACAACAGTGTCATTCCTATGACGCGAATAAATAGCTTTCAGCAATATATAATTTACTTGCTATCAAAGTCTTAAGTCCAAAATAGTTCTGAGCAATGAGTCCTCTGTTCTGAGTCATTTGCAAACTTGCTCTTGGGACTAAATGCGCGGACAGCGTTGTTCTAAGCAAGTTTTGAGAGTATTAGGATCAAATAAAATCGGCAGAAAGTGAATACTTTTAACTTCTTTAAAGTAAAACAGAATAGGAACCCGATTCCAGAATATCCGCCAGTTTTGCCATTCCCGGTAGGGAAAGCGCCGAATTAATTTTTCACCTCTGTAAATATCCAAATCGGTAGGAGTAAATAACAGACGCAGTGTGACAGCTTGAAACATGAGAAACAAGCCAAAAAGACCCATCAAGCCTGCCACCCAAGGTTGTACAATCAGCATTGGGATTGCTGCAACCACTAACACCAAGGGTATATTGTAACTAGACTTGAGCTCGACGGTGGTAGATGCGGGGTTAGACGTATATGAAGTCGTCACAGTCAAAACTCCTGTTTCCTTAGTAAACATTATTTCTATTCTAGGAGCTAGTGTATAGACTAAGGACTATAAATCCTCACTCCAATCAGGGAACGCTTAACTCTTAAAACCGAAGAAGGTTGAAATATCTGTTAACTGATAACTGGTAACTGGTAACTGGTAACTGGTCTACAACCCTTGCAATGATGCACTGCCACTTCCTTGGAACATAATCCAAGAAAGAAAGAAATTGCTAACAAATATAATTAACAAAGCAGTGACAACAGCGGTTGTGGTTGATTGTCCGACTCCTTTTGCTCCTCCGGTTGTCGTTAAACCCCAACTGCACCCAATGACGGCTATTAAAATTCCAAAGCAACACGCTTTAATCATGGCGCTCACAATGTCCCAAATGCCAATAAAGCTGCGGGCTGAGTCTAGAAACACATTTTCCGACAAATTATATATATTTATTGCAATAATTAATCCCCCTAGCATACCTGTTACCAGAGATAAGAGCGTTAAAATTGGTAACATTAAGCAGCATGCAAGTACACGAGGGATAACCAAGTAATCAATTGGATCAGTTTTTAACATTAAAAGAGCATCAATTTGTTCAGTAACTCGCATTGTGGCGATTTCTGCTGCAAACGCTGAACCTACTCGTCCTGCTAAAACCACAGCTGTCAAAACAGGCGAGAGTTCGCGTGTTAGCGCTACCGCCAGCACTCCGCCAACTGAGTTTCCTGCGCCAAAGTTAATAAACTCCCGCGCCACCTGAATAGTAAATACTGCACCAACAAAAACAGCCGTTACTAGGGCAATAAACAGGGAATCTGGACCGACTGCTGCCATTTGCTCTAGCGTATTGCGCCGATTGATTCTCCCCCGTAACAGGTGAACTATGACTTGTCCAGCCAAGAAAATTGCTGCCAGCAATCGCTGAGTCCATACTCCGAAACCAGATTTGGATGTTGTTTCACTCAATGTTGAAGCTCAACTCTGTAACTGCCGCCATCATAGCGAATTCCAGAGCTAGTTATCAGACTTGGTGGCAGTTGTAGGGAAGGCTTAACGCTTAACAGGATCTCGTAAAATCTCACTTTTCTAAGAGGTTATGAGTCAGAAGTCAGACCAGTGCTGCGGGAGGGTTTCCCGACAGCCAGGCATCTGGCGAACCCGAAGGGTCATGAGTCATAAATTATTCTGCTCCCTCACTGCCTCAGTCCTCTGCTTTCGTGAAAGATTAACTTAGTTTAAAGCAAATCTCAGAAATTTAAGCTTTAGCAAGCGGCCTTATCACTAGGGCAAAAGCTGCAACGACATGATTAAAGGTTGATTTTTCAGGGTTTGGGCTGTGTCAAACCCTGTTTGCATTTAGCCACATATCCTGGGGAGATTGTGTATATACTTTAATAAAAACTTAAGATTTTTGAACTATCGTCTGAGCCGGGGCGATCGCGCTTATTGTAGAAGGTGACAACTGACTAGACTAAATTTGTCTGCCTTGTGAACTTAAGGAGCTTATCCCAATGACTATTATGATGAACTTTCTGCGATCACTGGTGCTATCGATTATTTTTAGCTTCGTCACTCCCATGTTATTGTTTGGTGGCGTGTTATTCGCCTTATCCCTGGCTGGTTATATTCCTGGCTTACAAGAGGTTACAGAAGTTGTTTCCAGTCTAATTACTGAGTTTCTCTCTGTATTTGGCAGTGGCACCCCTGTTGGAGGATTATTTGTTATCTGTTCAACTTGCAGTTTTGTCGGAGCGCTGTTTGATACTTATGCTTATTACAGGTATCAAATGCTGCGATAGATTTATTCTGTTTTACTTACTTCTGCCTTTGTATTTTGTTCTGTGTCTTGATGGATTAGGAACTAGACTTCTCAATAATTCATACGCTGGTAGTGCTGCGTCACTCGCAATTGCCATAAATCAACTGCGATGATTTATGTTGAATGCCACTACACTACATATACTCATACGCTAAATACACCTTTTAATTGTTAAGCTTGCAGATGCTGCAGGTTAATATTGCATTGCGCTATGTTCAAGTCAATCTAATAAATATTAAGCTACTTACCCTTTGTAGGGTAGGCTGTAGTATTTTTCTAAGTATATATGCTTATATCTTTCGGGGAAGAGAAAAAACTTTTGTTGTCTTCTACTGCTTGAAGTATTTTTTACTTTTTTTTTCTTTACTTAAGTATCATAGCAGGTCAATATCTACATACATTATTAAATTTTTATTAAATTTAATAATGTATACGACTTGCTTGTTTTTCTTAACATAGGGAAAGCAAGTGGTTTGAGCGCTTAACGTTTTATGATTAAGTTTGTTAGGAGGTTTTTTTACTGCTCATGGTTTGGCCTTTTAAGCCCAATTTTCGTAAACAAATTGCTCGTATTGAAATGACGGGTGTCATTGCCGGTGCGACTCGCAAGCGAGTACTAGAAGCCCTAAAAACTTTAGAAGAAAGAAAATTTCCGGCTTTACTGCTACGGATAGACAGTCCTGGTGGGACAGTAGGAGATTCTCAAGAAATCTACAGTGCTTTGAAGCGGTTGCGCGAGAAAGTAAAAATAGTTGCTAGTTTTGGTAACATTTCTGCTTCTGGTGGAGTCTACGTAGGCATGGGAGCGCAACACGTCATGGCTAACCCTGGTACGATTACAGGTAGTATTGGTGTGATTTTGCGTGGTAATAACTTGGAACGTCTGTTGCAAAAAGTAGGTGTTTCCTTTAAAGTTATAAAGTCTGGTCCTTACAAAGACATTTTGGCGTTTGATCGGGAACTAACAGAACCGGAACAAAGCATTTTGCAAGAATTAATTGATACAAGTTACCAGCAGTTTGTTCAGACAGTAGCTGACGCACGTTCCCTGGCAGTAGAAACTGTGAGAAGTTTCGCAGACGGTCGAATTTTCACTGGACAGCAAGCCTTAGAGTTAGGTATTGTAGATCGTCTGGGAACGGAAGAAGATGCTCGGCGTTGGGCTGCGGAGCTGGCTGGTCTTGACCCGGAAAAAGCCCCCGTTTACACCTTTGAAGAACCCAAACCTCTGTTGAGCCGCATTTTGCCAGGAAGCCGTCAAGCTTCTTCAGGACTTGGGGCTGGTTTCGGTTGGGTCGAATTCGAGGTGTCTACCAGTGGTTTACCCCTATGGTTGTATAGACCATAAATCGTGATTTGTTTTTTGTCATTGGTCATTTGACTAATGACCTTTCATAATAAGGAGGATTTTTGAGTGGAGTGGCGAATGCGGGCTATTCGCGGAGCAACGACTGTCCCAGAAAATACGGTTGAAGCAATGCGAGAAGCTGTAATTGAATTACTAGATGAACTAGAAAAACGGAATCAATTGCATCCAACAGATATTATTAGTGTGACTTTCTCCGTAACAAAGGATTTAAATGCTACTTTTCCTGCTGCAATTGCACGTTCACGCCCCTACTGGGACAGTGTACCTATGTTAGATGTACAGGAAATGCAAGTTGATGGCAGCTTAAAACGTTGCATCCGGTTTTTAGTTCACGCCTATCTCCCGACCTCCACCCCAATTTACCATGCCTATTTGCGTCAGGCCGCAGAGTTACGTCCTGATTGGAATGTGCCCCAGCTTTTGTAGGGTGAAATTTGACAGTTTCTGCGATTATGCATATTCTCCATACTTAAGCAGGTGTAACAAAGCACCATCAACCCAGCCAGATCAATTCCTTTTTGCCCCTGAACTTTAGGTAAAAGTGTGGTGCTGGCTTCACCTGCTTGCTATTCTCGATCCTTATTCTTAAGAATCACAAACAATTTGGAGACCATTGGATAACTTTCGTGTTGATTTGATTTTACTTTTGTTGGCATTGGTTTAGTGGCACTAAACCTCTGGAAACTACTAAATGCACTGTTTGTGAGGTTGAAATACGGGTTTGGCGAATTTAGGTAAAGCCGACTTGGTAAAAAGCATATTTCTAACAGAAACTTAAGTTCCAAAACCTCACCCCCTTGCGGGGGGTGAGGTAAGGTGATGAATATGAATGCAAAACGTGTATAATTTTGCTCAATAAAGATTTTTTAGGTAAAATGAGTTAATGCAACCGTCAGGTATGTCGTAACATGTTAACCAAGTTACAAGGGGAGCGTTACCAGGTTGTTCAAATTTTAGGTAAAAGTCTATTCGGTCAAACCTACTTGGTTCAAGATACCCACCTCCCGGATTATCCCACCTGTGTCGTAAAACATTTCTTACCTAGTAGTCAGTTTCCAATTTCAGTAGAAATACGTAGAAAACTTTTTAGCCGAGAAGTAGAAGCCCTGAAAAAACTGGACAACTATGACCTGGTTCCTCATCTTTTAGCTCATTTTGAAGACAATCTTGAATTCTACTTGGTGCAACAGTTCATTGAAGGGCATGCCCTCAGTGTAGAATTGCCACCTGGTGATCGCTGGTCCCAAAGCAAAGTTTTTCAACTACTGTGGGAGGTCTTGAGTATCCTGAATTTTGTCCACAGTTGCGGACTGATCCACAGAGATGTCAAGCCCAGTAATATTCTTAGACGAAAGCAAGACAATCGGTTAGTCCTGATTGATTTTGGTGCGGTCAAGCCAATTTGGAATCAATTGATTATAAATCAAGGAAAAACTTCAAACTTCATTCCCCTTGAATATACAACCATTGCGATCGGTACACCAGGCTATATGCCCCATGAGCAACAACGAGGCAAACCACGTCCTAATAGTGATATCTATGCCCTAGGTATGATTGCTATCCAAGCACTAACAGGAGTGCATCCGACACAACTACCTGAAGACCGCAATACAGGTGAAATTCTTTGGCAAGAGTTAGCTCAAGTTAATGAGAAGCTTGCTTTAGTACTCAATAAGATGGTATGTCACCACTTTAGAGACCGATATAACTCGGCAAAAGAAGCATTAGAAGCGCTTGCGCCACTCACTGATTTTTACACGTCAACACAACAGTGGGCTTCTACTCTTCTACCACAAAATGTAAGATCCGAGTACCAAAACTCCTTTCCTGAGCAGAATGTTAACCAAGTTTTTGAGAACAACCTATCCGCACCACTTTTAAACAACCAAACAAACAATATTTCAGAACAAGAGATAGTGGAGTTAGTAACCAAACTCTACACACCAACACAGGAGTCAACTCTTAATCCATCATCAGAAAACGATCAGACTATTTGTATTTCTCCAGGAAAACTGACTTTACTCACTGGCTTAATGTTGGGCGTAGTATCTGGTTTGATTTTCATGGTTTTTAGCTACTGGTCTGTGCAAATGATTGCTCCTATTCCTAAAATTCAAAATCCTTCACCTGAAGCGTCAAAGGTCTTACAGTAATTCAACTTCCCGCGTGAATTACCGTAAATATTGTGGTGTAGCTAAGTATCCTAACAAAGCTGTGGAAGTCTCAAGACCCTATCTGTAAGACTTGCACTTGTTCTTTTGCAGCAATAAGTGTCGTACCCACAGGTAGAACCGCTAAGCCATTGGTTTGAGCTAAATTAATTAAGTTGCCAGAATTTTGAAGACCACCTGCTGGCTGAAATTCGTAAACTCCATTTTTGACGGACAACTGACCCCAAACATAAGTTTCGCGCTTACCACCTGAACACAACTCCTGACGCGCCAGCGCTTTGATATATACTGGTTCCCAACCTTGAGCAAGTCCTGAAAGTTTTTTGATAGCTGGTTGTACAAATCGCCAAAAAGTCACCAAAGCAGCAACGGGGTTTCCTGGTAAACCAAAGTACACAATTGGACGTACATCGTTTTCAAATGTGGCAACTGTCAGGGGTTTACCAGGTTTAGTGGCAATATCACGAACGTGAATTTTGCCTCCCAGTGACTCTAAAATTTGCTCAACATAATCATAATCTCCCACAGAGACACCCCCCGAAGAGATAACGATATCAGCATGAGCTATAGCGTAAGCAATAGCTTCCTTGAGCGCTTCTGGTTTATCCTTAACAATTCCTAACATTATAGGCTCAGCACCACTTTGTCGAATTAAAGTTGCCAAGGCATACCGGTTTGAATCTACAATTTGACCAGGTTGCAATGGTTTGTCAGGTGTAACCAGTTCATCTCCTGTAGAGAAAATAGCAACACGGGGACGGCGAAAAACCTTCAGTTGGGTACATTGAAATGCAGCTAATACAGCAATTTCTGAAGCCTTCAACAGAATACCTGGTGGTAGTAATTGTTCCCCCGCTCGGTAGTACATTCCCCGTTTTCTCACAAATTCTTGCAGTTTTGGAGCTGTAAGGATAATCACACGGTTTCCTTCCCGACGTGTTCTTTCTTGCATCACAACTGTATCAGTACCCGTAGGCATGACTGCACCTGTAAAAATTCGCGCCGCTTGCCCTGATTGAATAGTAGATTTCGGTTGAACCCCAGCAGGAATTTCTTCAACAATCTCTAAAACTGCTGGCTTGTCCTCGTTACAGTTGTACACATCTTCATACCGCACTGCATAGCCATCCATTGCTGAGTTGTCCCAGTGGGGAAAATCCAGTTCACTAGTCACCTGTGATGCTAAAATGCGATCTGCGCGGAGCGCAGCAGCGTCCCTTGCGCGTCTGGTAGAGAAGCCATCGCTCCAAGGGGACAAATCCAAAAGAGTATCACCTGTTGATAACAAATCAACCAATTCTGTATCTTGTTGAGTATTCAGCGGTTGTACTAGATTGAAAATAATATTTTCTGCATCGCTAACTGATAGCATAATATCGTCCTCGTAATAACCTAACCAAGAAACTTTCCAAACACAAAACTAAAACAATCAAAATACTAAGAGCGTCTGGACTCGTCACCTTAAGACGACATGAGTTACATTGTGAAAAGGTCAATGTAGATGCAGCAATTAGTTTACTACTTGCTGGTCAATAGCCGGATTAGTTACAGTCTCAAAACTTTTTGTCACTGATTATTATTTTATACTGCGGCTGGTAAGGAGCCATTTTTAAATAAAGTTTCCATAAAGATTGTATAAAGCAATGCCATTATTACCGATAACCCCTTAGCAACAGTGACTACTGACACAGCACAATTCATACATATAGTTCAACATCATAATAACGTCGTCATTATATTTCGCTGCGAAGAACTATCCCAAGTTCACATCACAGCAGTAAAATAACTTAATTTTATGAATAAGGCATCAATTAGCATTCTTTTAGTAGAAGATAATCCCACCGATGCCAAGTTGTTGCAGCAAACACTTTGGCATTTAGGTAAGGAAAAATGGCGTGTGGTACATTTGGAGCGTCTCAATGATGCGCTCAAAGCCTGTAGCAAAAACGTTTTTGATCTAGTTTTGTTAGACCTTTCTCTACCGGATTCTCAAGGATTGAACACTTTGGCAAAATTTTCTACTACAGCACCAAACATCCCAACAGTGGTGCTAACGGAGTTTGACGATGAAAACATTGCTTTACAAGCAGTGGCTAATAGTGTACAAGATTATCTGGTAAAAGGACAAATTACGCCAAATTTACTAGAACATGTTATTCGATATGCTATCGAGCGGCGACAAATTCTGAATGAACTACGAGAATGTCAGCATCGCTTGCAGGGAGTTTTTGAACAAACATCTCAATCAATAGTGCTACTTAGTTGTAAGGGGATGATTGTGGAAATGAACCAATCTGCCCTGAATTTGTGGCGTACTCAACAAGATTGTGTTGGCAAACCGTTGTGGAGTCTTGAAAGCTGGAATTTATCTTCTCTAAATCCAGGGTGGTTGAAAAGTATTATTGCCAAAGCTGCTGATGGTGAGTTTCTCCGCCATGAATTGCAATTACGCAGCGCAAACGATTTTATCCAGTGGATTGACTTTTCCGTCAGACCGTTAAAAGATGAAACTGGAAAAGTGGTGCTACTGATTGTCGAAGCTTGTGATGTTAGCGAGCAAAAACGCGCTGAAGCAGAGATGATCAAAGCATGGCAACAGGAACGGGAACTCAACGAAATGAAATCTAACTTTGTTTCGATGGTCTCCCATGAGTTTCGCAATCCAATGTCCGTGATTCGCACAGCAGTAGAACTACTCGAATCATATAACCATCAGTTGTCTGACCCGCAAAGAAGTAAATACTTTGGCAAAATTCAAACTGCCATACGTCAGATGCAGCAATTATTAGATGAAGTTTTATTTTGGGGCAGAAGTGATGCAGGCAAACTACAATACGAACCTACACTGCAAGATTTAGAACATTTCTGTAGCGAACTTACACAAACTTTACAATTAAGTGCTAGTGGAAAACACCAAATTATTTTTAGGTTTCAGGGAAAACGTACTCCAGTTCTGGTAGATGAAAATTTATTGCGTTACATTTTGACTAATTTACTTTCCAATGCCATCAAGTATTCTCCTCAAGGAGGAGTAATTCGATTTGATGTAATTTGTCAAGATGATACTATCACGTTCCAAATCCAAGATTCTGGTATTGGTATCCCTATCAAAGACCAACAACTTTTGTTTGAAACTTTCCATCGTGCCAGCAATGTAGGTACTATTCCAGGAACAGGACTGGGACTATCGATAGTTAAAAAGTGTGTTGAACTGCATCAAGGTCAGATCGACTTAGAAAGCCAAGTGGGAGTAGGGACAACATTTACAGTCAAGCTTTCATTGAATCATCAAAGTTTGCAGTCCTTAGAACTTATTGAAAGTGGTTCAGATTTACAAAGTTTGAAGCACAAATCTCATCGGCTCTCTGCCGGAAAGAATGCGTAAGTAACTTTAACATTAAACTAGAGGGAAAAACAAAACCAACCTCCAAACTTCCTCTAAATACGCATCTTAAATATGTCTATTGAACAAGTTCCTCCCAAACACTATCCTAAAGTTGATTTTGGGCGAAGAGGAATGGCATCAGGCATTGATTTTCTTTGTGTCTGGACAGTGAGTTCCTTATTGGGAAGTTCTCAAGTCGGTGTGCAAATTCTTCAGATACTAGTTTTTACTATTGCTTGGGTAATTTTACGGGTTATTGTACCTTACAACAATCAAGGGCAAAGTTTAGGGCACTATGCTTTTGATATCAAGGTATTAGAAATCGAACGAGGTAGAGTTCCTGATTTACAATCTCTTTTGAAGCGAGAAGGAATAATCGGACTTGGGGCACTTCTGGTTTCGATCGCTCTGAGTAACATCATACGTAATCCCACTGCTATACTGCTATTTGTTCCCTTGGCAATAGACTGTGGTGCAGCTTTTTCTGATACCCAACTGCGGCAAGCTTTGCATGACCGCTATGCCAAGACTATGGTCGTTTCGTCGCGTCGCGGCTATTCTCTTGACATAAAAATTAAGCGGTTAGTTGAAAAAAGGCGGCGAAATATGAGATAATTGTTATTTGTGTTAAATCAGGGAACAGGGAACAGGAAACAGGGAATAGGGAACAGGGAACAGGGAACAGGGAACAGAAGAAGCGATTTCTTGACCTCTGTGATAACTCATAACTAAATAACTGGTAACTGGTAACTGATAACTGCTGATTCTCCTCCAAATCCACTTTTTGTAAGATTATGGCCAAGAGTAAAGGTGCCCGGATAATAATCACACTCGAATGTACTGAGTGTCGTACGAATTCAGATAAGCGGTCTCCTGGAGTTTCGCGTTATACAAGCACAAAGAATCGTCGAAACACCACCAATCGACTAGAACTCAAAAAGTTCTGCCCGCACTGCAACAAACATACCGTTCACAAGGAAATTAAGTAACAATGAGCTATTACCGCCGTCGTTTATCCCCGATTAAGCCGGGAGAACCAATTGATTACAAAGATGTTGATTTGCTGCGTAAGTTTATCACTGAGCGAGGCAAGATATTACCTCGACGAATTACAGGACTGACATCTCAGCAACAGCGAGAGTTGACTTTATCAATTAAACGTGCTCGTATTATGGCATTGTTGCCGTTTATCAATGCTGAAGGCTAATAATAGTTAAGAGTGATGAGTTAAGAGTAATGAGTAATTGACTCCTAACTCCTAACTCCTAACTAAAATCTCAAATAAAAATTCTGAATATAAATCATTGCGAGGCTTGTGGAGAAGGGGACGCTAGTTGAATTTCGACTTGGTAGCGATCGCCGTTTGGGTGTAGTAGACCGCCCAGACGGCAAAACTCGTTTGTTTGTAGTAGATGAACGTGGTCAATCCCACAGTCTCGCACCTCGGCAAATAACTTACGCAGTGACTGGGGAAACGTACAAACCTTCACAAATCTCCGGATTCTTAGAGGAAGTTAAGCCTTATTTAGACCCCTCCAGTCTAGAAGTAGCTTGGGAATTACTCGTAGAAGGTGGGGAAACAGTAACGCCTTGTGAGATGGCAAATTTACTGTTTTCTGAATCACAAGCACCTTATTGCTACGCTGCGTATCTTTTATTATCAGATGATAAAATTTACTTCAAACAGAAGGGAGACGCTTACGAGCCGCGAAGTGCAGCTCAAGTCGCAGAACGCAAACACCAACTAGAAATAGAGGCACTCAAAGCTAAAGGACAGCAGGAATTTCTGGCTAGAGTAGAACAGGCGCTCAAAGGTGAACCAGTAGAATGGCAACGCTATGATCGCCACCGCCTAGAAGCCATAGAAAAATATGCAGCGTTAGTTGCTGATATAGTACGTGTCGGGTTAAACTATGACTCCCTAGCTCGTGCTTATCCTCCCCCAGCATTGGTTTTGGAAACGATGAATATGCTGGGACGTCCCGCAACCCCCCAAGGAGCATTTCAACTGTTAGTGGATTTGGGTTGTTGGAGTCCTTATGAAAACTTATTTTTACGTCGTTCGTCAATTCCGGTACAGTTCGCTAGCAAGGTATTAGAAGTGTCGCAACAGCGATTGGAATCACATCCACCAGACAGAGACGTCAACCGCCTGGATTTGACTCATCTTAAGGTGTACACAATCGATGACGAAAGTACAACCGAGATAGATGATGGTCTAAGTTGGGAATTGCTTGGCGATGGCAGAGAACGGTTGTGGGTGCATATTGCTGATCCGACACGCTGGTTGATACCAGAAGATGAGTTAGATTTAGACGCAAGAAAGCGAGGCAGTACAGTATATTTGCCGACAGGCATGGTTCCTATGTTCCCTGAAATTCTGGCAACAGGACCAATGAGCTTGGTGCAGGGAAAAATCTGTTATGCCTTGAGTTTTGGAATTATTTTAGATGACAGCGGGGCAGTAGAAGATTACACCATCCATCCAAGTTTCATTAAACCAACCTATCGCCTGACTTACGAAGATGTTGACGAAGTGTTGGATTTGGGCGTGCAGGCAGAATCAGAAATTGCGGCGATCGCCAATTGGGCACGACGACGTAAAACTTGGCGGTATTCTCAAGGAGCAATCAGCATCAACATGCCCGAGGCAATGATTAAAGTCAAAGGCGACAATATCAGCATCGATATATTACAAGACTCCACATCACGGCAATTGGTCGCTGAGATGATGATTGTTGCTGGCGAAGTTGCTGCTCGTTACGGTCAAAAGTATAACATACCCCTGCCCTTTCGCGGTCAACCACAGCCGGAGTTACCTCCGGAGCAAGAACTGCTACAACTGCCAGCAGGATTTGTCCGGGCTTGCGCGATGCGTCGTTGTATGCCTAAGAGCGAAATGAGCATAACCCCCGTGCGTCATTCTGGTTTAGGTTTAGACACTTACACCCAAGCCACTTCTCCCATCCGTCGGTATAGTGATTTGCTGACTCACTTTCAACTGAAAGCACACCTACGTGGTGAAGTGTTGCCCTTTTCAGCGGAACAGTTAAAACAAGTCATGATGACCGTATCTTCAATCACCCAAGAGGTGACAATGGTAGAACGGCAAACGAATAGATATTGGGCTTTAGAATATTTGCGCCGTCAGCCTGATGAAATTTGGGAAACAACAGTGCTGATGTGGTTGAGAGAAGATAGTGGCTTAGCCCTGATTTTGTTAGAAGATTTAGGCTTGCAGTTGCCAATGTTATTTAAACGTTCTGTGAATTTGGGCGAACAGATGTTAGTGAAAGTCCTTCATGCTGATCCACTTAGAGACGTGATTCAGTTTCAGGAAATTATTTATCAAGAAGCCCAACCTACGGCGAATTCTATGTAATTCCATGCTGTGTGGCTGCTGTTTTTGTAATGATGGGTGGTTAATAACCTTGCAATAAGATGATTTTTTTAGCCGATGGCGCGGATGGGTAGGTGTAGAAAAATGGGTTTAGAAAAAAATGCTTGGATGGCTTACAGGACAAGGATTTCGGAGAAAATTATTTTATAACCATCCGCGCTCTTTGCCCTGACTGGATTTCAGCGATTTACCTGTCAATTAATTTACTTTTTTGCATGTTATGATCAGAGCATCCGCGCTTTTGAACCTTGAAAACTTTATATGGTGCAGTTTTCTGAGTGCCGCAGTTGAAATTTCTCTTACTCCCTATTAGGGATTGAAACAAGGTTGGAAAGTTCTTTGATGAGATCAGCTAAAGTTGAAATTTCTCTTACTCCCTATTAGGGATTGAAACAGGTGAATTATTCCCCAATGTTTTTGGTACATCAGGCGTTGAAATTTCTCTTACTCCCTATTAGGGATTGAAACTTATTCATTGAAGTTTGTTTTTTTTCTGATATTTGTGTTGAAATTTCTCTTACTCCCTATTAGGGATTGAAACAAATCTATCCCTACGCCTAACGCATCATTTAATTGTTGAAATTTCTCTTACTCCCTATTAGGGATTGAAACTTTAAGTCAATATTTGGCGGCGGCTTCAGCATATTACCATGTTGAAATTTCTCTTACTCCCTATTAGGGATTGAAACGAATCGGACGAGTTTCCCAGTCTACGGTTAAGCTCTACGTTGAAATTTCTCTTACTCCCTATTAGGGATTGAAACTAGAAAAATTTTTGCACACAGTGAATTTGACAAAATTGGTGGTTGAAATTTCTCTTACTCCCTATTAGGGATTGAAACGTCTTCATACTATACCTAACGCTCTAGACTCAAGTATGTTGAAATTTCTCTTACTCCCTATTAGGGATTGAAACTAAATACTTCTGTACCTGACTGGGGACAATACCATTGTTGAAATTTCTCTTACTCCCTATTAGGGATTGAAACTTTAATACCTCATTATGAAGGGCTAATGACTGAAGAGTTGGTTGAAATTTCTCTTACTCCCTATTAGGGATTGAAACACCATAAACCCGTCCGGTGAAGTGTCTCTTAGTGGGTTGAAATTTCTCTTACTCCCTATTAGGGATTGAAACAAATGACAAAACCCTGGGGAAGGAATAAACCCAACCCAGTTGAAATTTCTCTTACTCCCTATTAGGGATTGAAACTCTACTACCCAGCCTGTTCTGGGAACTTTTAGCCCGGTCGGTTGAAATTTCTCTTACTCCCTATTAGGGATTGAAACCCAAGAATCAAAGAGGGCTACAACCTCAATAAATAGTTGAAATTTCTCTTACTCCCTATTAGGGATTGAAACATAGGTAACACTGATGTACGCAGGGTAACCTTAAGTGGGTTGAAATTTCTCTTACTCCCTATTAGGGATTGAAACTTACAAGATAAAAGACGCCAGCGTTTTAGAGACAATTGTTGAAATTTCTCTTACTCCCTATTAGGGATTGAAACTTATCTTGAGTGTAGTCCCACCAACGACTAACAGTTGAAATTTCTCTTACTCCCTATTAGGGATTGAAACACGTCTGGTTGATGCACGATGGAATTGTACAGCTTGTTGAAATTTCTCTTACTCCCTATTAGGGATTGAAACGTCTAAAGGTCTCTGAAGTACTTCCCAAGAAACTTGTTGAAATTTCTCTTACTCCCTATTAGGGATTGAAACAAATAAACAACCGCACCTCCACCACCTCACCATTTAGGTTGAAATTTCTCTTACTCCCTATTAGGGATTGAAACATAACTCAAGCAGACCATGATCAACCAAGCGATCGTTGAAATTTCTCTTACTCCCTATTAGGGATTGAAACAACATGGGCATATTGACGTCGCAAAGAACAGGAAGGTTGAAATTTCTCTTACTCCCTATTAGGGATTGAAACCAGCAACCCAGCTAACAACTTAAATCGATCAGCCCTAGTTGAAATTTCTCTTACTCCCTATTAGGGATTGAAACATCAATGACAAATTCAAAAGACAGTACGAAGCAAGGTTGAAATTTCTCTTACTCCCTATTAGGGATTGAAACTCAACAGAAGCAAGCTTACAAGACCGAACTCAAGGTTGAAATTTCTCTTACTCCCTATTAGGGATTGAAACCTGATTCTGGAACTTTGGAACCCGAACTAAAACGTTGAAATTTCTCTTACTCCCTATTAGGGATTGAAACCTGCTACCGTGTAATTTTCCGGGCGATCGCTTCTGTTGAAATTTCTCTTACTCCCTATTAGGGATTGAAACTTCATAGCGATCGCGCATCACCAGATATTCCAGCGTTGAAATTTCTCTTACTCCCTATTAGGGATTGAAACCAATTAATAAAAATGACATTTTTTAGCCGAGAACGTTGAAATTTCTCTTACTCCCTATTAGGGATTGAAACTAGCCTATCCAAAATATCTCCCGAAAAAATAGAGCGTTGTTGAAATTTCTCTTACTCCCTATTAGGGATTGAAACAAACACCAAGCGACACCTATCCTCGTCGGAAGTTGAAATTTCTCTTACTCCCTATTAGGGATTGAAACTTGAACTGCGTCTACTTCCTTAAAGTTCCGAATATCTGTGAGTTGAAATTTCTCTTACTCCCTATTAGGGATTGAAACCTGGGATGATTCTTTCCACACCTTCAGGAGCGCTGGTTGAAATTTCTCTTACTCCCTATTAGGGATTGAAACTTTGGTCTTGTCGCTTCTTGGTATTTCTCGGACAAGTTGAAATTTCTCTTACTCCCTATTAGGGATTGAAACCCGCGTAATCCAGCTACTGGCAATTCCTGTATTTTTAGTTGAAATTTCTCTTACTCCCTATTAGGGATTGAAACTTAATAATGTAGACAAACAGATAGCAATCGGTGTTGAAATTTCTCTTACTCCCTATTAGGGATTGAAACTTCTTTTGAAATTGTATAGAGCACACTTAAGTACTCTGGAGTTGAAATTTCTCTTACTCCCTATTAGGGATTGAAACACAACCCAGCGAGAAGTCTCAAAATCAGAGTCATCGTTGAAATTTCTCTTACTCCCTATTAGGGATTGAAACAGCTACAGCATCAACCACAACTGGTGACGAACCTGAAATGTTGTTGAAATTTCTCTTACTCCCTATTAGGGATTGAAACAAGACTATTCCCTTGCAAATCGCAGGTACGCTCAAGGTTGAAAGTTCTCTTACTCCTATTAAGATATTAAGATTTTAATGACTTTTAATGCAAAAAAATATAATTCCAGAAAAAAGCTATAGCTAATTATTAGAGGAATAAATTCAAGATTAGCTAAAAATCTTCTCAAGAAAACTATATTATTTATTGATGTAATAAGAAAGTAAATCCTTACCACGTAAGGATTTGAAAGATTTTTGACACATCTCGTTTTAAACTTAGATTTATCTAAGTTGATAAAAAAATACTTTATGATTCAGGATAACCGCACTACGGTACGAAAGGTTTTAATTATTACTTTACTGCTGAATATATTCGTCATGGTGTTAAAAGCTGTCGTCGGAAACTTGACAGGTTCTCTGAGTTTGACAGCTGACGCTTTACATAGTGTGACTGATAGCGCCAACAATATATTAGGATTAATTGCCAGTCGGTTTTCTTCCCCAAGACCAGATCGGGATCACTCACATCTTGCACCTAACCGAACAAACCCGTAAAAGGCAAATAAGGAGTACAAAAATATAACAGAAGATGAATCAATAATTTAAGTACATAAGAGTGATAAAGAAACTTAAAGTAGCCGTAATTTTACATAAAAAGCTTCCAAAAATACAAGATGTAGGGATGACTATTTGCGTCATCCTGTAGTGCGATCGCCTACGGCGAGCGCGGAGCGCCAGCGCTAACTTTAATTTCAAAAACGGAATTTGCTTTGATAGCAGAAAATATGAGAGAAAGGGCGTGAAATATCGAATTTTTTATAGCAAGAACAATGCTTACCTACGCCCAAAAGCTAGTATACAATCTCAAAGAGTTAATGCCGACGCAATACCAAAAAGATAATCTTGATGCAATGCTGGGATGATTTTTGGAAGCGCAAGGGCATCCCTTACCTGAACACTCTCAAACCAAATCTCCGAGTGCATTGAGTCGGTTTTTAAATATCAATCCTTGGTCAACAAGGGATATGATTCGTATTGTTCGTAACCATGTATTAGAGACGAGCTTAAAGGTTTTTTCAGCAGAAGGGAAAGGACGTAAACCATTTTTACAGGTTATCATTGACCTAACGACTCTTGAAAAACGGGGTAAATTTAAAAACTTTGAGGATTTAATAAGAGTTTATAACGGTAAACGTGGTCTGCATATAGTAGTAGTTTATTTAGTTGTCGGAAAGTGGCGCATACCTTGGAACTTCCGTGTTTGGAGAGGTAAGGGTACACCTTCACCCGCTCAACTAGGACTCAGGTTAGTTAAGCGTTTACCTAAATCTTTAACTGAACGCTTTCGGGTGAATATTTTGGTTGATACGGCTTTTGGGAGCGTGGAATTTCTTCATGGTGTACGCAAGTTGAAATATCATGCGGTTACAGGTGTGGCTATTAACCGTAAATTAGTTGATGGAAGAGTTTTAAGACATTTACACAAACAGGGACAACAAGTCCGTTTGGTTGGTTTAAAGTTTCCCGTTACCGTATCTTGGTATTACTTAAAGCGCGATAAGGGCAAGCTTGAAAAACGTTTTGTCTTGTCTACTCGTCCCATTAAAGCTTCTACTCTCAAGTGGTGGGGTAAGCGTCGTTGGCAAATTGAGGGATGGTTTAAAACCGCAAAGCAATGACCCAAAGGGTCACGCTTCGCGAACGTTTTGGTTTGCACCGTTTTGGACAGGGTTCTCTCCTTGGCATGTATCGCTGGCTGATTCTTTCTCTGACTGCCTACCTCATTGCTCATTGGACTTATCTTCATATTCAGTCTGGATCACCACCTGATTGGGGTCAGGCTGCACAAACTGCCTTAGAATCAATTTTTACCCAAATAGTCGTGTCTCTTCTTTTACTTGATATTGAACGCTTAGCTCCCCTCGCACGTAGTTGTGGTTTTGACATTCATATTTCCAGGTGCAAGATGTGAGATCATCCATACGGACATTTAAAATTTGAAGCAGTAGGGGCGTTGGGAATTTCTGCTTTTTTAGGTATAGCTTGTTTTGAAATTCTCCAGGGGGCGGTTGAACGAATCATCAATGGTGGTGGTAAGCCCATCACAATATCACCACCAGAGTTGGGGTTGTTATTGGCAGCCCTTTCAACGCGAACAAATGAACTAGGATTTTGAAATCTAAAACCCTGTGCCAGTCAGGAATCTGAGGTACAACTTCGATGTATCCTCAAGATATAAGGGCGAGTTTGGGTGTCAAGATGCTACGCTCCATTTTTGAACAATTTGTCCAAGAAAGTCCAGTAAGTGTAATGGCACGAGGATTAATGGAGCGTGTATTTGCCCCGGAACGGATGGATAAATTATTTGAAACTCACGCGAAAGTACAGCACCAGCAAGAATTACTATTTTCCAGCCAAGTAGATTTGATGAGTTTGGTGGTGTGTGGAATTCAAAAATCGGTTCATGCCGCCTATAAAGCCAGAGCAACAAACCTGATTGTGAGCACCACAGCACTATATAAAAAGCTCTGCGGTGTAGAACTGAGTGTGAGTCAAGCATTGGTAAGAGAAACAGCGAGCGATTTGCGAGTGCTAATTGAAATCATGGGTGGAGAACAGCCAAATCCACTACCAGGATATCGGCATAAAATTGTAGATGGGACTTGTTTGGCTGCTACAGACCATCGATTAGATGCAATTCGTTTATTTGCAGCTAAAGCTTTGCCAGGTAAAGCAATAGTTGTATTAGATCCACTATCAAAACTGGTAATAGATATTATTCTTTGTCAAGATGGTCATGCAAATGAGCGGAGTTTATTTGATAATGTGCTGTCTGGTGTACAACCAAACGATGTTTGGACTGGAGACCGGAATTTTTGCACAGCCAAGTTTCTGTGGACGATTGCACAGCAAAAAGCTTTCTTTGTGATTCGGCAACATGGGTCTTTAGGTTGGACAGAACTGAGCACCTTAAGAGCTTTGGGTCAAACCGATACAGGAAATCTTTTTGAGCAGTGCATCGAAATTTGTTACGAGGGAAATCGTTTAAAATGCCGACGAGTTGTGCTGAAGTTGTTTGTGCCAACACGAGACAAAGAATGGGAAATAGCGATTTTGACAAACTTACCCTTAAGCCACGCTGATGCGGCAAAAATAGCCGAGTTATATCGTAATCGTTGGAGTCTAGAAACCCTTTTTCAAACCGTAACTGAAAATTTTAACGCCGAAATTCAAACGTTAGCCTATCCTAAAGCTGCCCTGTTCTCGTTTTCGATGGCGTTAGTAACATACAACATTCTCGCCACTCTAAAAGCCGCCTTAGGAAGCGTACATGGCATCGCCAAAATTGATGCAGGTTTGTCTGATTTCTACTTAGTAGATGAAATTCAAGGCACATATCGCGGGATGATGATTGCTATTCCATCCCAGCAGTGGGAAATATTCAGGACATATTCTTTAGACCAAATGGGACAACTTTTACAACAGCTGGCGACTGGCGTGAATCTCAAACGTTTTCTCAAAGCCATAAGAAGTCCGAAGAAAAAACGCCAACCTTTAATTGTTGATCATAGACATCGTCATGTTTCGACTGCACGCCTTTTAGATATCTATTGAGATAAGTAATCTTTTTTTGAGCCTGTCGCAGCGAAGCGGTTCGCAGCGCGTTGCGGGGGTTCCCCCCGTTGTAGCGACTGCGAACCCGAAGGGTGAGTGACCGCCACGACAGGCGATGCCGCTTCACTCGCTATTTTGATAGCGGCGGTCGCTCAGCGACAGGCAACGGGGGGAGTCCTGAGGGAGGGCGCAGCCCCCCTCGTGCCTCCTGGAGACAACTCGAGCATTTCCGCTTGTTCGCTCATCACACCTTTTGCTCACGCCTAAGCGAAGTTTCTACTGTCGATGGCGATCGCCGATTTTTAGTCTCAACTCCACTCATAACTCTCAGAGTTAACACACGCTAAAATTGGTCGAAAATATCTATTTTCCTACTCATCTGCAACTTGTGTCATTGGAATGACTCACTAGTTCATTTGTTCGCGTTGAAAGGGCTGGGTGGGCAATGCCCACCCTACCTTTGAAATTACTCCCACTCAATAGTTCCAGGTGGCTTGGAGGTGATGTCATAAACCACTCGGTTAACACCTTTGACTTCATTCACAATCCGGTTAGAAATCACTTCTAAGACATCATAAGGCACACGCGCCCAGTCAGCAGTCATACCATCTTCACTGGTGACAATCCGCAAAACGATGGGGAAAGCATAAGTACGTTGGTCGCCCATAACACCTACACTGCGAATTGGTAGTAAAACAGCAAATGCTTGCCAGTAATCGTGATACAAATCACGTTTGTTAATTTCTTGGCGCACAATTAAGTCTGCATCTCGTAAAATATTTAACCTTTCGGCAGTAATTTCGCCTAGAATGCGAATCGCTAAACCCGGTCCAGGAAAAGGATGCCGTTGGACAATTTCTTCTGGTAAACCAATAGCACGTCCTACTTTACGGACTTCATCTTTAAACAGTTTCCGTAACGGTTCTACCAGTTTGAATCGCAAGTCTTTGGGCAATCCACCAACGTTGTGATGGCTTTTGATTTTCACTGCTACCCGTTCTCCAGTTTGAGGGTCAACATTGGTGTTAGCAGATTCAATCACGTCTGGATAAAGCGTGCCTTGAGCGAGATAATCAAAAGGTCCGAGGCGTCTGGATGTTTCCTCAAAAGTACTGATAAACTCGTACCCAATCATACGACGTTTTTCTTCGGGGTCAGTAATGCCAGATAGTGAAGAAAGGAACCGTTCCCTAGCGTTGACATATTCTACCGGAATGTGAAATTGTTCTTGGAACAGTTTGATCAGTCGTTCAGGCTCATATTTTCGCATAAAGCCTTGGTCGATAAAAACACAAGTCAACTGATCCCCAATAGCTTTATGCAGCAAGAATGCCAAGGTAGAAGAATCGACTCCTCCAGAAAGCGCCAACAGCACACGTTTCTCGCCAACTCTCGCGCGAATTTCTCGAATGGCTTGTTCGACAAAAGCAGCAGTTGTCCAAGTCGGTTCACACTCGCAGATATGGTACACAAAGTTACGGATTAAAGCTATACCACCAACAGAATGCACTACTTCTGGATGGAATTGGACGCCGTAAAGTTTCTTGTCGTGATGAGCAATAGCTGCACACGGAGTATTTTCCGTATGTGCCAGTAATTCAAATTGTTCTGGCATCTGAGTGATAGAGTCTGCGTGGCTCATCCACATCGTCGTACCATCTTCAACATTGGTGAGCAAATCTGTGGGATCATCTATGTAGAGTGACGCTTTACCATACTCACCTCGGTCAGCCTTTGCCACTTCCCCGCCTAGCTGTTGCACCATAAGTTGCATACCGTAGCACACACCTAAAATCGGAAGTCCCATATTCCAGATTTCTGGGTGACACCGGGGAGCACCATTGTCATAAACTGAATTGGGACCTCCAGAAAGGATAATCCCCTTAGGATTGAGTTGACGTAGTTGTTCAGCTGTAGTGCGATAAGAAAGGACTTCAGAATATACTTGGGTTTCACGAATTCGGCGGGCAATCAGTTCAGAATACTGAGAACCAAAATCGAGAATAACAATCATTTGGCGATTAAGCGGCTTTAAAGATTCAACTTTTTCAGGCGCTTGTTCTGTTGGTAGAGTCACCGCAGTGTTCATGGCAGGGAAGGTGTGAGTGTAAGAAGAAATTGTGGCTTATCAGGTTAAAAACAATACCATTTCTCTGCGTTGTCAGGCTGTGATGGTAATAGAAACCCTCTGCACACGCGACTTTGAATGCGTCTGCTTAGCCGATAGTTATGTGTAAATGGTATTAAGAAAAAAAACTTACCTTAGATTGGTAAAATATTATAGCCTGATTGGTGAATCTTAAGATTATTTATAATAAATTAACATAATTTTGCTATTATCAAACTCCCATTTGTGACAACAGGACTTGCATATTGTCCCAAGAAAGTCCTTGTTGGATGTAGCGGGGTGCTTCCGGATTATAAGGACTGGCTACGCGGTCAATTTTGATAATTTTTGCTTCATCTTGCAGCACCGGAACATCGGGATCAAAGGCAGTTGGGCGCGTCAAAGAGCTAGAAAAGCCTTTAAAAATTGCAATTTGGTCTTCCTCACCCGCAATTTCCACACTTACGAGCAGGACTTCTTGGGGACGTTTGACAGTATATTGTTCCAAGCGCTTGCTGATAGAATTGTTCATTTTAAAAATGACGTGTCATTAATGTTTCTGATAAGCAGCCTCACGGGCGCCGCACCACCCTTTATGAATCAGGACTTACGCACTGAAAACTCAAAACCTCGATCCCCGCTAGCGCACGCCAGGTGCTATCTCCCAAGGGGAGACGCAATCATGCGAACAAGTCGGCTGCGCCGGATGCCAGATACCTCTGTCGGGAAACCCCTTCGGGTTCGCCAGATGCCTGCGGAGGGAGACCCTCCCGCAGCACTGGTCTCACCTCCTGCAGTACTGGCTCCCCAACGCACTGGCTCCCCTTGGAAAGGATGGAATCTTAAAAGCCGCCTTGGAAAGGGGGTTGGGGGATCTGTTTTGCGTAAGTGCTATCAATGAAAGAAACATAATCTCCCTTCTTCCCTGTTCCCTATTCTCTGTTCCCTGTGTTTTTCAAGCTACTGCGGTGTTGCTGAGCGTCCCTGCTTACCTAGTTTAACGACGACGAAGTAACTTAAGTAAAGCACATAAATAATTAAACCAACGATACCCAGAAAGCCGAGAAAGGCAGGTTTGGAGTTGGGATGGAAATAATCTTTGAAGAGTAATGGAGCTTCAAGCCAAACGCGACAATAAGGAGTTGCGATCGGACTTGAGGAAAAACCACAACCCACAAAAGGTATAAAGGCAATTGCGCTCAAAATACAATACACAGTCGTAGCCCAACGCCAGGAGGTAAAAAGCAGCTTTAAAGGGCCATTTGACTGATATTCTATTTCATCGTTGAGATCCACCCAGAACCACAGAGAAATAGGAATCAAAATCAGACCAATCAGTCCTGAAATAAAACTTACTCCAAAGCCCGCAATCATTAAGTACACGGTAATTGTCAATAAACTTGCGACTCGCCAGTAAATCGTGAGCAAGCGTTGTATTCCTTCAGCTTTTTCTACATATGCCCAAATTAACAGAATGATCGGGATAATCACTGCGAATAATACTGCTAATCGGTAATCCATCCAAACAAAGGGACGAAACCAGAGTTCATTATTCATAATTTTTTTATGAGAAATCAACAAGTATAGTCAATAGTCAATCAGTATATGATATTACCCATAAACCTTGTGCTTTTTTCTTTAGAAAGAAACAGCCATTCCCAGCCCTTTATCTAAATAAAGGATGATATGAAAATCTCACTCGCTACACACATTTCCAGTTTTCTACAGAAAATGGAATGAGGTTGGAGTGAGATTTTGTACAATGAGGGGTGTTGAAGATGCAAGATAGCCAGTAAACTCATTCTGGTTATTTGCAAACGCACCATAAACAAACTGCTAGACGAATCACTTTTTAATCATCGTAAATTCTGCACTCATCTGCATCTGGATTATCATCACAGTACTTTTCAAGAGAGTTTTTGGTTTTTTGATTTGACTTTTGGTGGGAGGCCTCGGCTTGTAGTTCTTCTAATGCGTCCCAAGCTGCGGCGCACTCAGGAGAGTCTTTACCTGAGGTATCGCAGGTGGCACGAACTTGTTCACGTTCTTGTTCGATTGCGTCTTGTATGTTGTTGCTCATGTTCCTAGTCTTGTTGTGTTTTCAATACAAGTATAGAAAAAATTCAAAAATGACAGTTTTTGCACTATAGTTTCCATTTTACTGTAATTGACCAAAAGTCGTCTCACCAGTAAGTGAGGGAATGTCCTCCTTGACATCCTCCCCGGCGCAAAGTCTGCCGGGGGAAGCAACCCAAGCGGCGAGCTTTGCATAAATGCGCGGGGATTCCTAAGACTCACGACTTAGGGTTTCTGCTTCTTAGCAACTGCCTCCACTCCCGAAGGAGATTTGGTCTTACGTTCGCTCCACAGACTGAAACGATGAGCCCCACCGCCGTATGTATCGAAAACCAAAAAGGAATTCTTATGTTTTGTGATTCAAGGGATGTTTGCCATTGCCCCGTCCTCTTTTCCCGGTCTACCGATTTTTCCTCGCCGTTGCAAAATATTGCAAACTTTGGTGTTAGGCTGTATGTCTCCATCGTCTCGGGTGGGTCATTGACCATTAATAGTATTGTCGCATAACACGAGTAGTTGTCCCTTCATTTCTGACGGCAGGCTAAACCCAGCAAGAGTGGCTTTCATGAGCCACTGCCGTGCGGGGGGTTCCCTCCTGCAGTGCGGTCTTGGGGAGCGCTAGCCATGCAGGAGGGTTTCCCGACAGAGGTGTCTGGCGTTGGTCTCCCCCAAGAGCACCTGCCGTCCCCGTTGAGGCATGTGGCGTCCCCTGCCTGTTCGCGCAGCGTGCCCCTTCGGGCATAGTACGAAGAACGGTACTACGTACCTGCTTCTCAGGGGTTTTCAGCCTACCCAGTATAACTATTACAGTAAACCGTATTAATAATTTTGTATTCGTCTTTATCTTTTAAGATTTTGGATTTTGGCTATCAATATAAATTATACAATTTATTTTGCTCGGCAGTTCACCACATCGCCTAACCTATGGCTGGTGCCAAACTCCACCATCTGCTTAGTAGGAGTCCTATCGTCGGTTCTTGATAGGATAAAAATAAAAACCGATTAGCCTCGAAAAAAAAGTGGAAAACTCATGGCAGACCAAATACAGTGGGCAAACGCCTTATCAACCCGTCCTTCTTTGGAAGCAGCTATTGAAGATGTAGTACAACAAGCTGTCTCGTCGTTAACAGCACCTGCTGATTTAGGGCTGGTATTTATTTCGTCTGCTTTTACGAGTGAGTATTCCCGGCTTTTACCCTTACTTGCTGAGCGACTTTCTGTACCTGTGCTTATTGGTTGTAGCGGTGGTGGTGTGATTGGGACAACTGGGCGTGGACAAACCCAAGAGTTGGAAGCAGAACCAGCCTTGAGTTTGACCTTAGCGCATCTGCCTGAAGTGAGTGTTAAAGGTTTTCATATTGTTCCTGAAGAATTACCTGATCTAGATAGTCCGCCAGATGATTGGATTGATTTGATTGGTATACCATCAACACCTGCGCCACAGTTCATATTGTTGTCTGGCTCGTTTTCATCTGGAATTAACGATTTATTACAAGGGATAGACTTTGCTTATCCTGGATCGGTCACCATAGGAGGACAAGCAAGTGGCGGCGGTTTGGGAGGTCGTATCGCCTTATTCTACAATGACAAAGTGTATAAAGATGGAATAATTGGCGTCGCTTTGAGTGGTAATATTGTCTTGGAAACGATTGTGGCACAAGGATGCCGACCGATTGGGAAACTGCACCAAGTTACAAAAAGCGATCGCAATATCATTCTCGAACTCGATGAGCGAAAACCACTGGTTGTCTTGCGAGATCTGATTGCCAATTTAAGTGAAGAAGACCGAATCTTGGCACAACATTCTTTATTTGTTGGTTTGGCGATGGATGGATTCAAGCAAGATTTGCACCAGGGAGACTTTTTGATTCGTAGCATCCTCGGAGTCGATCCAACAGCCGGGGCAATTGCGATCGCAGACTATATTCGACCAGGACAACGCCTACAATTTCACCTGCGCGACGCTGAAACTTCTGCTGAAGACTTGGAATTCCTTTTAGAAAGTTATAACACAAAACAAGTTGCACAGCCGTCTGCAGTTGGTGCGCTGATGTTTTCCTGTGTGGGACGTGGTGAAGGACTCTACCGAAAACCTAATTTCGATTCTGAGCTTTTTAGGCGTTATCTCAAAGATATTCCAATAGCCGGCTTCTTTTGTGGCGGTGAAATCGGTCCTGTAGGTGGCAGTACTTTGCTACACAATTATACCTCTGTCTTTGGAATTTGCCGTGCAATCGCAACTCAGGAATAAGTTAGAGATTTTACCTGTCCACTAAAGTAACAATGTAGTGTTGTTATCGATGAAGGATGGAGTTCCACTAGGGGCGATCGCACCATACTTCTCAAAGTAGCGACGCAGTTCTGGTGGAAAGTTGGGATAATCAAACACAGCATCCCCATTCGCCATATCTGCCCAAAACTCGCGTAAACTGGGAGCTAATTCTGTTGCCTGCGACATTGGCAGGTTTAAAGGAGGCAGAGTTAGGAACTTGACGAGAAAGGGAAAACTGCGATCGCCCATCCACTTCTTAGATGTCTGTTGCAAGTTCGGGAAATCAGGCACTGAACTGACGCGATATGATAAAATTTGCAACCATTGCTGACCGTGATTATCCTGATGACACTCTAATATCCGGTAAGGATGAGGATAGCTCACTAAAGAACCTGTTGTTATATCGTATACACCATCTGAATCAGCAACATCTTGAACGTGTAAGTGTCCTGTGAACACCAGCCGAACGCCGTACCGCTTTAGAATTTGTAATAGTTCTGTTGCATTTCCTAACATATAGCGATTTGCCATTGGATGGCGTGATTGATTAGGCAGGTGTTCAACAACATTGTGATGCACCATGACTAAGACAAATTCATCACCAGTCCCAGCTAAAACTTCTTCTAACCACCGTAGCTGTTGAGTATCTAAACGTCCTATCTGCTGTCCTTCGTCGTCAAAACAGTTAGAATTCAAACCGATGAGCCTAACACCTGGCAGTAACTGACAAGTGTAGTAAAGTTGGTCAGTATCCTCGTAGCCAAACTTACGGTAATAGTGCGGAAAATCTGAGATCGCAATGGATTGCTCATTCGCCTTCACAACTGGAACATCATGATTACCAGGAACAACATAAGTAGGAAAGGGAAGCTGTGCTAAGCGTTCTTGCAACCAAGCATGATTTTCTGGTTCACCGTGCTGGGTTAAATCTCCTGGAAGCAAAAGAAAATCTATATTAAGTTGTGTTAAATGTTCTAGTACACTTTCAAACGCAGGAATACTAACTTCCACCAAATGAAAACGACTGGGATGATTCCAGATTGTATGGGAAAGCGCAAGGTGCAAGTCGCTGACCACAGCAAAGCGAAAATTTGAAATCATTGATTTTATGACAATCTCAAAAGTGGGGTGTAAAAACTCTTTTTAGAAAGAGTATAACCCTTGCTTCGCTACGCTGCTTGGCAATGATCTCGCTTAACATTTGTACACAAAATCTGTCAGTTTTTCTTGTTGATCAACAAAAAGGCAGAATTTGAGCGAAATATTGGCGATTTTTCTGGTGTGTTGCGAGTATCCAAGAAAAAATATACAAAGCACTTTGGCAGCGTCAACTGACATTAGCAATCACCTGTCCAATGTCTTGAGGGGTTGCACCTGTTGCGAGCATTGCCCGAATTAATAGCTCGATTGAGACTGAAGCATCTCCATTTTCAGCTTTTGCAATCCGGGGCTGGCTAGAGCTAATTTTGGAGGCAAGTTCAGCTTGAGTCATCAGTTGTTGCCGACGTTCCTTTAAGCTTCGACTCAGAGCTAACTTAATTTCGACAAAAATAGTTTCTTCCGGTGTTAACTCCAAAAAATCTGAGACTGTCCCAATCTTCCAGCCTTTAGATTCTAAGCGTTCTCTCTTTGCTTGATCCATAACATTACTCCCGTTAGTCAGTGTCATAGTTGCTAAGTCGCTTTTTGCAAATCTCAATCACGTTTTTGGGTGTTGCTCTCGTCGTTTTGTTAAAGACTTCAACAATCAAGATTCCATCATCATCTATTCGGTAGATAATTCTCCAGTTTTTGTCTGCATCTCGAATACGCAGTTCATGACAGTGTGCTCCGATACTTGACATCGGTCGCGAATGAGGTAGTTCAAGATTTTCGCCTTCCTGTAATTGCCTAAGCAAAACGCCTGCTTCTATCCGCGCTTCTTGACTGAAAGGTGGAGTTTTTACCTCACCGTGCAGCCAAACCAAAGGTTTACTTGATTGTTCCATGCCATCTTTATATCATATCTGATATATTGCTGTGCCTCTGTCGTCTAAAAATTCCGTTGCAGGGGACAAACATACTTGACATTGTCGATATATCGCGACACTATAAAAATATGTTGAACAAAAGAGAAAATTATCGTATGCATGACCGAATAAGATCACATGAGCCACAGGGCGAACATGATGAGCACAGACACGGACACTATCCTTATAGAGAAGAAGGTGGACGCAGAGCCGGAAGAGGAGGACCTCCCAATCCAGAGGGCGAACATGATGATTACAGACGCGGATACCATCCTCATAGAGGAGAAGGCGGACGCAGAGCCGGAAGAGGAGGACCTCCCAGAAGAGGAGAGGGCAAAGTCCGGCGTGGTGAGGCGCGTTACCTACTTCTGGACGGTGCGATTCGTTGATATCTGAATCACGGTTAAAATCCGCAAAATAAGATATCCAGTCAATCATTTTTGACTGAACTCTAGACAAAAGATGTAGGTGAAAGCCCTATCCTCCAAGTTCAGGAGTGACTCCTTACCTGTCCACACCGAGCAAACTCGGAATTTTGCAGAGTGAAGCTGGAAGCAGGGCGCAATCAGACGGCAGTTATGGGCTGACACTGGCGCTAACAGGGAGTGTACAAGGTGAGACAGAACCTAAAAAAGCAACCCAAAGTAAAGCAGGGCATAACATAAAAACCCCTGACTTCGTTAGAGACAAAACCCCGTCGATGTTAGTCCAGCAAGCGACAAGAACAAGGGGTTCTAACGGTTGAAGTGGTTACACCTAAAATACACAAAACAATCTAATCTAGGGAACGAAGAAAAACGGGTTAGGAGTCTTGAGAAAGGTCGAAAACTCAGGTAAACCAGACGAGAGGTGTAAACCTCCTAACACGGGTAGGATACGGCGTAATTGCTGTAAGGTGTTCAGAAAACATTCTTAGGAGTCAGAGCATGATTAGACACAGTAGCAATACTAGTGAATCTTGGAGCAAATTACCCTGGAAGAAATTCCGGCGCAATTTATTCCGCCTACAAGTTAGAGTGTTCAAAGCAGTTAAAGCAGGAGACATGCGGAAAGCGCGGTCACTTCAGAAACTGATTCTGAAATCCAAAGCTGCACGGCTATTGGCTATACGTCAAGTAACTCAGCTTAATGCTGGTAAGAGGACTGCGGGTATTGATGGCAAAGCGTCCCTCAACTTTGAAGAACGCCTTGCACTTGAGGAACACCTCAAGCTCAATTACTCTAATTGGCATCATAACAGATTACGGGAAATCCCGATACCTAAAAAGGACGGAACATTCCGGACTTTAAAAGTCCCCACTATCACAGACAGAGCATGGCAATGCCTTGCAAAGTTTGCTCTAGAACCAGCACATGAAGCAACATTCCATGCACGGAGCTATGGATTCAGAACAGGACGCTCAGCACATGATGCACAGAGACAAGTCCTCAACAGCCTAAACTCCTACGCAAATGGAATAGAAAAGCGAGTAATAGAACTCGATATCGAAAAATGCTTCGACCGGATAAGCCACACAACTATCATGGATAACTTGATAGCACCAAAAGGGATGAAAATTGGTATCTTTCGATGCCTAAAAGCCGGAATACATCCCAACTTTCCAGAACAAGGAACCCCCCAAGGTGGTGTGGTAAGTCCCCTACTAGCTAATATTGCACTCAATGGAATAGAAAGTGTCCACAGGTATCACAACCAAGGGTCAAAGATAACCGATAGGACATCTCCTAACAAGATAATAGAACCAACCGTCCGCTACGCTGACGACATGGTAATTTTTCTTAAACCCAAAGATAATGCAAAAGAAATACTTGAAAAGATAAGCCAATTCCTAGCAGAAAGAGGAATGAAAATCAGTGAGAAGAAAACCAAGATAACCGCATCGACAGATGGTTTCGACTTTTTAGGCTGGCACTTCAAGGTACAGAACAACGGGAAAGTAAGAAGCACTCCCTCGCTGGAGAACTTCAAGAAATTCCGTCAAAAAGTAAAAACTATCGTCAACTGCTCTAATTATGGTTCCGAGGTAAAAGCTGAGAAATTAGCCCCCTTGGTTAGAGGATGGAGGAATTACCACCGCTTCTGCAAAATGGATGGAGCACGGTTCTCACTATGGTTCACCAGACGCAAAGCATTCAAGGTATTCAACAAAGAAACAAAGAATGACAGATGGTCATGCGCAACGCTGACTAACAAAGCATTCCCAGCAGTTTCTTGCTCCGAAAGAAAATATGTCATGGTCAAAGGTAACAAATCACCGTACGACGGAGACATCCAGTACTGGAGCGAGCGTAACAGCAAGCTCTACGATGGCGAAACCTCTAAAGCCTTAAAACGGCAAAACCATGCATGTGGTCACTGCGGCATGAAGATGCTACCAGGTGAAACAATCCACCTACATCATGTAGATGGTAACCACCAGAACTGGAAAGCAAACAATCTTCTAGCCATACATCAAAGTTGTCACAACTACATCCACATGAGCAAGGGGAAACCTTAGAACATCGGGAGCCGGATGCACGGAAACGGGCACGTCCGGATCTAACTGAGAGGGACGGAGCATAATAGCTCCTCTCGACTCAAACCACTGCGCAACGAACCCAAACACGGGTATGAGATTATCAAAGCGCTGGAAGAGCGATCGTCTGGACAGTACGCCCCTAGCCCTGGCACAGTCTATCCAACCCTGCAATATCTAGAAGATATGGGGCTAGTGCGTGCCGATCAAGAAGCCGCGCGGCGCGTCTATCATCTAACTGAGACTGGTCGAACCGAGTTGGAGGCCCACGCGCAGGAAGTGAATGCTTTTTGGGCGCGATTTACTGAACCCGATACATCTGCCGCCATTCGAGCCGAAATCGGTTTTCTGGAGGACGAATTACAACACTTGATGCGGACAGTATGGGGCGGCTTACGAAATGCCCTTAACCGAGATGATCAAAACACAATCCGTCGTGTCCGCGAGGCGATTGAACACTCCCAAAATGAGGTGCGGCGCATCCTTACAGAACCCGACAGCTTAAGAGACAATCAGGAATAACCATATTTTGTTGGTTGTTTTTGGTTAACTGATATTGGGTTTGGTGAAAAGGAGAGTCAATTTTGGCATTTGTTAGAGTCCGTCAACACGTTAATCCGCTTGCGCAAAAGTATCAAACACTGATCGATCCCCTAGACTGGGAAAAAGTGTACGCCAAGCCAAAAGCGCCCTTACATCTGGATATTGGAGCTGCACGAGGACGCTTTTTGTTAAGTATGGCGAAAATTGAACCAGACTGGAATTTCTTGGGTTTAGAAATTCGGGAACCTCTGGTGGTGGAGGCGAACAAGTGGCGGGATGAGTTGGGACTAACAAATCTCCATTATGTGTTTTGCAATGTGAATAACTCATTGCGATCGCTTTTCTCTTCCCTACCTAAAGCAAGTCTACAACGCGTCACAATTCAATTTCCCGATCCCTGGTTTAAAAACCGCCATGCAAAACGGCGAGTCGTGCAACCAGAATTAGTTACAGAACTAGCAGAATTTCTCATACCTGGGGGTATTGTATTTTTGCAATCGGATATTGAGTTTGTGGCGGTTGAGATGTGCGATCGCTTTACAAATCATCCCGCTTTTCAAAGACTTGGTACAGGAGAATGGCTAGCAGAAAATCCGCTACCAGTTTCCACAGAACGGGAGATAGGAACAATCAACAAAGGTGAACCTGTTTATCGTGCTTTATTTGAAACACTCAGATGAACGGCGAGAATCCTCATCCATACTCGAAGAGTTGGATGGGGTGTGTTGAATGTAGAATTCTTTCCCAGGGGCTGACTAATCTGGAGAAAGACCTTTAGATTCTAACCATTCATGGTTGAAGATGCGGGACTGGTAACGGGAACCGCTGTCACATAAGATAGTAACAATGGTGTGTCCTGGTCCCATTTGTTTTGCTAAAGCAACAGCAGCAGCAACATTTATACCTGTAGAACCACCCATAAATAAGCCATCCTTCCGTAGTAACTGATAAACAACCTTTATGGCTTCCCTGTCATCAATCTGGACAGCATCATCGCTAGGCGCGCCTTCCATATTGGCGGTAATACGACTATTGCCAATGCCTTCAGTAATAGAATTACCTTCAATATTGATTTCGCCTGTTTTAATGTAGCTGTAAAGTCCGCTACCTTTTGGGTCAGCTACAACACACTTAATTGCTGGATTTTTTTCTTTCAAATACATTGCTACACCAGCAAAAGTTCCACCAGTCCCTGTTGAAGCGACCCAAGCGTCAACTTTACCATCTGTCTGTGCCCAAATTTCTGGTCCTGTTGTTTGGTAATGGGCCTGGCGGTTTGCTAAGTTATCAAACTGATTTGCCCAAATAGCATTTTCCATTTCGCCAGCTACTCTACCAGAGAGTTTGACGTAATTATTAGGGTCTTTATAGGGTACAGCAGGTACAGGGCGAACTTCTGCACCTAATGCCCTCAAAGCATCCATCTTCTCTTGGGATTGAGTGTCAGGAATTATAATCAGGCATTTATAACCTTTGGCGTTGCATATATGTGCCAATCCAATACCAGTATTACCAGCTGTTCCTTCTACGACTGTGCCACCAGGTTTTAGTAAACCTTTTTCTTCGGCATCTTGAATAATATAAAGTGCTGCCCGATCTTTAACTGAACCACCAGGGTTGAGAAATTCTGCTTTACCAAGAATTTCACACCCAGTTTCGTCACTAAAGCTGTTTAAACGAATAAGTGGTGTATGACCTACAGTATCTACAAAGCCGTTTCTGATATCCATGTTTGAACTTCTTGGTGGAGACTATGCTTTTGGTCATCAGGCGTGAGGCCTTGTTGACCCTATACTGATTTTAGAGAGGTCTTTGTTCTAAGATTCAGACTTTAGCCCTACACACTCAAAAATTTTCAAACGTCAACCAGTCAGTGCAGTCTAGTGTTAATCCTAAAGTGCAGCAGCAGTATAGTGCTGAAATTTTGATAAACATTGTTCTCACCAATTTGTCCCATTTGTCACCATTTAGAAAACAATAGTGCCATCTTTATACGTGTAATTACTGACAAAAAAATTGTTGATATCTTCAATATTAGCTGAGAGTTCTAGATATTTTACAGGAGATGATATAAAAGGTGTGAGACCTCACTAGTCAACTAAAATTTACACTTAATTTTCTAAGTTAAGTCTTATGGATAGCAAATATCATGCTTCGCATACTCCTAATCGATAACAACTTTGATGTGCACTTGTCGATAACACCGCAACTCAAGCAAGAGTTTTCTTCTATAGAAGTTACCTCAATTATTCATGCTAAGAGTTTTGAGGAAGCGCTAGCAGTAGGTGATTTTGATATTGCAATTACTGACTACTCTCTACAGTGGACTAATGGCTTAGAGGTTTTAAAAACCATTAAAATTAAATATCCAAACAGTCCTGTGATTATGTACACTGATAGCGGCAACGAAGAAATTGCTGTCTTAGGGATGAAGTCTGGGCTAAGTGATTATGTCTTAAAGGGAAGGCTAGAGCTGCTTGTCATTGCTGTTAAAGAAAGTTTAGAAAAGCAGACATCACTTGACGAGTATGCTGTTGCTGTTGAGCAATTACGAATCAGTGAAGAGCGTTTAGACCTGGCAATGGAAGCTGCTCATCTGGGCACTTGGGACTGGAACGTACCAAAAAATCAAGTAATTTGGTCTAAAAATCATGAACAATTATTTGGTTTACCACCAGGAAGCTTTCTAGGAAGTTATGAAGGATTTCTTTCCTGCGTTCATCCAGAAGACAGAGAACAAGTTTCTGAAGCTATTACTTCTGCCATAAATACAAAAACTGACTACAGCAATGAATTTCGCGTTCTTTGGTCTGATGGAAGCGTTCATTGGATCTTAGGTAAAGGTAATTTTTTTTATGATGATACAGGTCAGCTTGTGCGCATGATTGGAGTGGTGTTGGACATCACTGAGCGCAAGCAGCGGGAAGAAGAACTGGAGCGAGCAAATCGCTTAAAAGATGAATTTCTTGCGATTGTCTCCCACGAACTTCGCACTCCTTTAAACGCAATTTTGGGTTGGGCACAGTTACTGCGTAGCCGTAACTTTGATGAAGCAGCTAGAAATCATAGTTTAGAAATTATTGAACGCAGTGCCCTTCAACAGAACCAGTTAATAGATGATATTCTTGATACATCTCGCTTAATGCGAGGGCAAATGCAGCTATCTATATCTCCTATCAATTTAGTCAGTGTGATTGAGAACGCGCTCAATACAATAAAGTTATCAGCACAAGAAAAATCAATTACTTTGGAATCCGTACTAGAGTGCTCAGTCGCGGTAGTGATGGGAGATGAAAATCGCTTGTATCAAATTGCTTGGAATTTACTTTCCAATGCAATAAAGTTCACCCCAGTGGAAGGACGAGTGCAAGTGAGGCTGTCAATTAGCGCTGAGTCAAACTCTTGTGACTCACTACTCAAAACTCAACAACACGAATCCTATGCTACTTACGACAACCCAGAGCTTGGAGCTTCCTATGGAAGAGGCAGCCTGGATGAATTGCGCGACTTGAACCGACTAAAGTCGGAGTTAAAAGACTTGGGGCTTTCCATTCCCAAGGGTTGGGGGGAAACGGAAGAGTGCCTACTTCCAAGCTCCCTTGGGATTTCCTCCAAATACCCTACGCGAACACAGTCCCCAAGGGGGGGAAATCCACCTGCAGGGCTGCTTCACTCCAACGCATTGGCTCCTCAAGGCTCAGAACCTCCTGAATTTATAAACGGAGGAAACTTCGGTTCAGACAACTTTTGGCAACGCCCTGGGTTCTGGGCAGTCATTCAAGTCAGCGATACTGGTGAGGGCATCAATTCTGAGTTTCTACCTTATGTGTTTGAACACTTTCGTCAAGCTGATAGCACAATGACACGTTCCAATAATGGACTTGGTTTGGGATTAGCGATTGTTCGGCATCTCGTGGAATTGCAAGGTGGCACAGTGACAGCAGAAAGTCAAGGAAAAGGGAAAGGAGCAACCTTTACTGTCAAGCTGCCACTTATAGAAGTGAATACACAACAGCCAAAAGTTCGTCCCGAAAAAACTTATCATCACTCACAGCTAAATGACGTACAAATCCTTGTGGTCGATGATGATACTGATAATTTGGAACTACTGGAAGAAATTTTGCAAGGCGCAGGCGCAAAAGTGACCGCTGTTCAATCCACCAATGCAGCTTTACAAGTTTTGGAAGAATTCAAATGTGATGTACTCATTAGTGACATTGGAATGCCACAAGCGAGTGGTCATGCTTTGATTCGTCAAGTCAGGCTTAAGGAGGTGGGGCAAACCCAGAAGATTCCCGCAGTTGCACTCACTGCTTATAGCAGAGAAGAAGACAAACTTGAAGCACTGGAGGCAGGATTTCACATTTTCTTGCCCAAGCCAGTTAACCCTGTAGATTTAATGGGTGCAATATCTAGTCTTTTGGAATAAGAACAGAAAACTCAACAACTTCATAGCAATTTGCGTACATCAAGCGAACCCAACGCCTAATACCGTTTCACTTTAACGTTGATACATATGGGCAAGTAGGGGGAGTAGGGGGAGTACGGGGAATAGGTGAGACAGCGCTCTTGGTAGGGTTTCCCGACAGCCAGGCGACTGCGTAAGCGCAAGCGCACGAATCAAGCCTAAGCGCAAGCGTGTCCCTTTGGGACTTACAAAGCAGCGTCTGTGCAGGAGATACGCGTAAGCGTGTCCCTTTGGGACTTACAAAGTAGCGTAGGCGTGCAGGAGATACCCGAAGGGGGAAGTGAAATGTATCAGGATTTTGGTGAAAGGGTATAACGAGAATCCAGTCGAAGGAGGCGGTAAACGTCGGTTTAGAGTTGGATCTACCCCGAACTAATTAGGCAGTTGCGCTACTGTCGGGAAACCCGGACGCCAGAACAAGCGTGAGGGAAACCCTCATCAAGTACTGGCTCACGCCACATGCCTCAACGCGCTTAACCCGCGCACGGCAGTGGCTCCCCAACGCACTGCCTCACAGCAACGCAGCCTGGTACTCCACTTACTACAAGGAGGGCATTGCCGATACTACTCAGCTACGGAGGGTAACCGCAGTGGAGTTTATTGTCCCCAAGGCAGTGGCTCCTCATCTGCCGATCTCCTCACCTTCGTTTTGCCGTGACTCCAACCATATGGGGACAGCAATCACAGCAGCTAGAATCAGCAATGCTAAAATTGCAAATTGACTAACCCAAGCAACCAACTGTTCCAGGGAAACAATTCTTCCAGCAAAGAAAGCAAGTGTCACCATAACACTAGCCCATGCGATAGCTCCTGCGATGTTGTATATCATGAATTTGCCAAAGGGCATCTCAACAATTCCAGCAAGTGGTGCGGCAAAAATTCGCAGCAAAGCCAGAAAGCGCCCAAAAAACACTGCTTTAGAAGCATTCTCGCTAAATTGTTCTCTTATAATCAAAAGTCTAGCTTCAGAAACTCTAAACAATCTACCTAGGCGCACAAGCAAAGACCAGCCGCCAGTTCTACCAATCCAATAACCACAGATACCTCCCACAACAGCACCTGCAATGGCGTCACTGAGGACTAGCCAGTAACTAAGTTCCTTACTGCCAGCAAGAAACCCCCCAACCAAAGTGACGGTTTCACCTGGAAGAGGAATCCCTAAATTCTCCAACAATATTCCCAAAAAAATTGCCCAATATCCATATTCATGAGCAACTTTCTGGATGTTTTCTAGTGATATAAATTCAAGAGACATCCAGCTCCGTTATCTTTACAAAATTTTACTTTTATTCTATGTTGACTCTTTTGTGGGCTAGGTGTCAATTGCGTCGTTCTACAAAATTCTGGACTCATAGACAAAAATCAATAGTTACTATAGCAACTATTGATTTTTCACTCTTGGTGCTTAAAATACCACATGCGTACACTTACTAGCCTCACACAATTTCTTTTTATATAAAATTTATATTTTCATGAGGAAATTGTAAAAATTTGGTAAAAGATACGGTTGTTACCGAATTTATCATATGGTTATGCCTATATTGGGTAAAGTCAGGACAAATTATACGGCATAAATACTGAAATTCTCTGTCTTAACCCAATCGCTGCCAGTTTCTAGGAAACTGAATTAAGCAGCATTTTTTACTGAGAAGAGAAAATCAGCAGTTGTGTCTGTTTTTTGCATTTGTAAAATATTTCAACTACCCAGTAAGATTCATGACTATCACATCAAATTGTCAAGTTGTTTTGTTTAAACCCGAAGGACGTATAGACTTACAGGGTGGTATTGCTCTTAGCGAAAAGATGTCCGCCATAGTTCCTCAGCCTAATCAACTCTGGGTTCTTGACCTAGCCAAAGTTGATTTCATGGATAGTTCTGGGTTAGTTTCCCTAGTCAAAAGCTTAAAGTTGGCACGTCAAAGCGGTTGTCGTTTCGTTCTTTGCAATGTTCAAGATCCGGTTAGGTTAGTTTTGGAACTGACTCAACTAGATTCAGTATTTGAAATGTTTCACACTTACGAAGACATTTTCACCGTTGTTCAAGAAAAAAGTTTAGTTACAGTCGCCTGAAACCAGATTGGGCGATGGGAATGATGTTCAAGTCGAGTATTGGCTTTGCTGTCAGGCAATACCAATGGCAAGTGAATAAATCTGGCTTTTGAACACCAACGCTAGCCAAAGCAGGTGCAGTGGGAAATGGCCAAAGACGGTCAAAACAAATTTCACTTTTTTCCAGTCCAAACTGTATCAAATATGTCGCCGGTGGTGCTAATAAAAGTTGCAGGAGATTATGTGCCATGTGATACAAGCTTTGACGCAACACATCTGATAAATGCAGGGGCTGGTAATAAGTTAAGTCAGACGCCAGTAAATTGTCTGGTAACTTTTTCCCATTGAATTCATCTGCTAAAGTAATAGCCTCACCATAGAGAGGTCCATAAGCCGTTAACACCACTGGCAACCAAGAACTACCATTGCCAATGGCTACTTGTGTGTGTTGTGTTAATTTGTGACGTAACCCAGGAATATCCCGACAAGCTTTAATAATTCCTTCAAACGGCACTACCAGATTTTCAGGCAAACAGAGGGTTAAAGGGCAATAAATAATCTCCTGCAATTCGTTCGAGGCTTGTAAATCCCAGGGCTGGAATTCTTCTATTTGGTCAATACAAGTCAGATTATTCACCCCTTCGGGGTTCGCCCGTCGCTCCTGGGGAGCCAGTACTGTTGGCGTTTGCGTAGCGCCAAAGTCTGCCGGAGGGAGTATCCCCCCGGCGAGCTTTGCCCCTTCGGGGCGAGCCTGCCCGTAGGGCATAGGAGGGTTTCCCGACAGAGGCATGTGGCGTCCGCGCTGCCTCACTGCAACCACTTGTACAGAGGTTGCTTGCGTCGCGTCTTCAGCAATCGCCATCTCTATTGCAGACAACATCCTGCTTACGGTGGGAGATTGTATGATTTCTCTCCCATCGGATTCGATTACTACTAAGACTTTACGCATTGCTTGTAGAAATATTATTTTGAGGGGAGGCTACCCGAGGAAAATTTGGCAAATCTATCCCACCGTGAGAATCGGTACGGGTTTTCAGCGCCAGACGGTAACTTACGCTCTGAAGTTCTGCCTGGAGTTGGCGATTATCGCGTTGTAGAATTGCTACTTTTTCTCTGACAGGAGTCATGCGCTCCTCGAATTTACGACGATAGATTTGAGGCAACTCTTGTACGACTTGCTCAAGCATCCGACTGCGATCGCTCAGTTCTTGCACAGACTGCCGCAGTTGATAAATCTCACCGTCACGTGCTGAGATTTGCTCTTGATAAAAACTTACCTGCTGCTCTACAGCTTGTAATTGTTCTCGTAATTCTTGCAGTTGAGTGTCATAACGTTCAGACGCTTCGCTTTGGGGCATAAAGTTAGTGTTGCCCTTAACCAATCGGAAGAGTTCTTGAGACAATTGTTGTACTAGCTGATCCCGAAACTGCAATTCTTGGCGTAGGTTCGAGGCTTCTGCATAGAGGTCTTGAATCGAGGTATCATTTTGACTCACAGTGGCTTAGCCCTCCCATTCAGAACTTTTCGTTTTTCATGTACTACTGCGGCAATTAGACATTTGTAAGACATATTTTTATAAGTAAAATTAGCGAGATTATTTTGTGAAATCCGCTTCATTTTATTTGTCTATACGGTAGCTTGAGGCGCTAACTATTATACCATTACTTTAAGATTGTGTAAAAAAAATCCTAGATACTTGAAATACACTGACGCGGCTCGTTTCCTCTGGCTTGAGTATCAAACTTGAGGGCAACAGAGCCGCGTGAAGAATTAATGAATCAAAAGCTTTTAGGCAGCGGGGATTGTTGCCTGAGCTTGTTGTGCTTCTTTGACCTCTTGCTTGATAGTCAGGTAGCGAATCACTTCTTCGCTTAGACGCATAGAGCGCTCCATAATAGCAATCATGTTGCCAGGTCCAGTGTAATTCATTTGTATGTAGATGCCATCTCTTTGCCTATTAATTTCATAAGCAAGACGACGTTTACCTCGATTTTGAATCTCGAAATTGTCTGCTCCGTGTTCCCGCAGCAAGTTCTCATATTTAGCGGTCGCTTGCTCTACCTGTTCATCAGTTAAATCAGGACGGAGGATGTACATTGTTTCGTAAACGATTTGCATGATTTTAATCTCCTCATGGACTATATGGCTGCCGATGTTAACTTGTATTGACACTCGCGATTGACGATACCAACACCAATCAACATTACAAAGCAGCAAGGAACTTTTTGACGTTCTCTCGTGCAATGGGGTTGCCGGGATACTTGCTCACTTTTAGGAATTGTTTATCCTTTTTCTGAGTGAGCTATACGACGGATTGCTTGGGGGATCTGTCTGCCAACTACTATATCTTTATCTTTGGTAAAAGATACGGGTTTTAGTACTCTCCCCTCAGGTTTTATAATCTTACCAGCTTTTCATTTTTATGTAGCAGCTAAATCGCTCATTGAAACATTGCACACTGGCAGTTCGATTGCACAAAAGGATACTAATCAATGGTTATGGCGCAGCGGTATGTGCGAGTTCAAAATCTAGAAGGGCAAGTATACTATGGCTTGCTACAACTGTCTTTTAAGGTACATGTGCTAGATGCTGCACCTTGGCTACAAGGGCAACTCACCGATTTAATTTTGGATCCAGAAAGTTATCAAATCTTGGCTCCCTGCGCTCCTTCCAAAATTGTAGCGGTAGGTAAGAACTATGCAGAGCACGCAGCAGAAATGGGAACAGAAGTACCCGCCGAGCCTTTGCTGTTTCTCAAGCCGCCTACATCTATCATCGCTTCACAGGAAGAAATTCAGTATCCACCGCACTCGCAGCGAGTGGACTATGAAGGAGAACTAGCGCTAGTGATTGGCGATCGCACCATTAAGTGTACACCAGAGGAGGCTCAAACAAAGATTTGGGGTTATACCATTGCTAATGACGTGACAGCACGGGATTTACAAAAACGGGATAGTCAATGGACGCGAGCCAAGGGTTTCGATACGTTCTGCCCTTTGGGACCTTGGATTGTCCGAGAAATCAACCCTGGAGCCAGATTACAGACTTTTTTGAATGAGAACCCAACTCCTGTACAATCTGCCTGTATTGACCAGATGGTGTTTCCCCCAGATTTTCTCGTCTCCTATATATCTCAGGTGATGACACTACTACCAGGGGACATTGTACTAACAGGTACACCATTAGGGGTAGGACCGTTAAATCCTGGCGATCGGGTTCGTGTGGAAATTGAAGGTATTGGTCGTTTAGAAAATACCGTTAGAGATAGGGAAATCCTACAAAATCAGACACACTAAAATCAGAGCTAGTACTGAATGACACGCCAGGGTAAAGGAAAACAAAAGGTAGATGCTAAACTTTTCGCGCTAAGACAAAATCGCGACTGTTTCGGGTTAGGAGGGTTGGGAACAGTTGATAAGAGCTTTCACCTTACTGAGAAAGTACACCCTTTAAAACCAAATTGACAGCCGCTTGAGTATACTGCTCAATCATTTCAGAACTTAGCAATTCGACATCAGGGGTCAGATGTTTGAGGTTTTCGTAGGCATTAGCATAAAAAACGCATACGCCAGCGATAGTAAGTGTTGTCATATATGGATCTAACTTACAGAAAACTCCTTCTTGCATCCCCTTTTCTAAAATTTGAGTTATGTATCCAATTGGTTCTTGCCAACTTGTTAACTGGAAATACTTTCCTTGATTTTGATTCGCTTCTTGAAATAACAACATCCCTCGGTAGCGGTGGGAAATTTCATAAGCGATTATAGTTTGCAAAAATATTCTTAGCGCTTCTGGTGCTGGTAACTGCTCCAAATTTAGCTGCTCTAGTATTTGTTGGAATTGGGTTGCAGGACGTTGCAACACCGCTTGGTATAATCCTTCTTTACTTTGGAAGTAGTAGTAAATCATTCTGGGCGCTACTTTTGCGCTGTTTGCGATCGCCTCAGTTCGCGCCCCAAACAGTCCTAGCTTGGCAAACTCAACCTCCGCAGCATCAAGAATCTGCTGCTTTGTCGCCTCTGCATCACGTATCGCTCGTTTGGTTTTAGATGAAGATTTGGTATTTGCTGTTCCACCCACGACAGTAAAAAATTAATTTTCTTTGCAACAGACAAGCCTCTATAGATAGATTTTACAAGCATCTAAGCTTTTTTACGAAAAAATGAACTAAAAATTTAATTCACTCTTGACAGACAAGCTATGAGTGTTTCATGCTGATATTTATGAAATAAATTTTTAATTAATTGAACCTAGGCTATGCAACGACTTAAATCGGCTCTGGAAATGCCGGGTGATTTCGGCGTGCCAATTTTGAGTGATCTTCAATTTGCTGCAAGTGAAGGGTACTGTTTGCTGCAAAAGTGGCAAAAGTACGGTTCTGCCTTTAAAATGCGACTTTTGGGTCAAAAGTGTGCCGTTTTGATTGGTGCCCAAGCAAACAGACTCGTGCTTGTTGAGCAAGCAGACTGCTTGTCTTCGTATTTGGGTTGGCGATATTTTGTAGAGCCTCCCTTCGGGCGAACCTTGATGATTCAAGATGGACAAGAACACTCAAACACGCGCCGGCTAATGATGCCTGCATTTCATAGTACAGCAATAGCTAGTTACTTTCAAACAATGCAGGAAATTGTGCAAGCCAGCCTTAAAACCTTGGCGACTCAGGGTGAAGTTCCTCTAATGGATGCGTTGCGAAGGATGACTTTGCTGGTTGGGGTGCGACTGTTATTAGGCATACCTCAAAATCAGGAAATTGACGAAATTGAGCAATGGTATGAAGCACAGCTAAAAGCTTCGTTAACGCTATTTCGGCTAAATCTACCATTCACCACATTTGGAAAGGGACAAATTGCACGCCAAAAGTTGAAACGACAACTCCTCTTAATCATTGCCCAAAGACGACAAGCGTTAAGACTGCTTGCTTCACAGGATGCCTTGGGGTTATTTTTAGCAGCCGTTGATACAGAAGGGAAGACATTACCTGATGAGCAAATTATGGATGAAGTAGTGCATTTAGTAAATGCTTCGCACTTTACAACGGCGGGTGTATTATCTTGGGCAATGTTCGAGTTGGCGGCGCGTCCCCAGTGGTGCCAACGCCTGCGCTGCGAACTTGAACAAGTTGTTGGAAGTGGTGATTTAAATGTTGAGCAACTGCGACAATTGCCGCAAATGACTCATTTTTTGAAAGAGATTGAGCGACTCTACCCACCAACTTCTTTAATTGTGCGGGGTGTGGTTAAGGAGATTGAATTTGCAGGATATCAAATTCCCCCAGGTTGGACGATTATTATTTCGCAATTTGTGACGCATCGGCTGTCTTCTATATATACAAATCCAGAAGAATTTGACCCAGATCGCTTTGCGCCACCACGCGAAGAAGATAAAAAAGTACCGTTCTCGTTGCTTGGTTTTGGTGGTGGTGCCCACGTTTGCATCGGTCGAGAATTTGCGTTGATGGAAATCAAGATTTTTCTGGCTTCATTGCTACGTAAATATCATTGGGTGATAACGCCAGAGTATTCTGCTGTTGCGCCCGTGCTAGTTCCTCCTAAAGCCCAGAATAAACTACGGGTACGCTTAACACCTGCTTAAAACATTAGAAATTTGCACGAATATTCTAAAATAATCAACTTTTATTAGCTATATGGCTCGTTTTCTAATTGGTACAATTGCTGCAACCGGACACGTTAACCCCGCTTTACCAATTGCTCGAAAGCTTGTAGAAAGTAGTCACGAAGTATGGTGGTATACAGGAATTGGATTTAAGGATAAGATTGAAGCTACTGGCGCACATCATGTTCCAATTCGCACAGGCATAGATTTGAGCGACTCCAGCACCATTCCCCAATCTTGGTTAGAGCAAAAAGATGCACTCAAGGGATTAGATCAGTTTAAGTTTTATCTCAAGCACGGCTTTATTGATTCAGCAGTTACACAACTGGAGGATTTAACTCAAATATTGCGCGAATATCCAGCTGAGGTTTTGTTGTGTGATGTCTTCTTTCTTGGTATGTCCTGGTTACATGAAAAAACTGACTTGCCGTGGGCAGCATTTGGAATGTCAGCATTACCTTTTAGTAGTCGTGATGTGGCACCTTTTGGACTTGGAATGCAGCCAAATAATTCAACTCTCGGAAGATTACGAAATACATTTTTAAATTGGTTATCAAAAAATGTTTTAATGCGTGATGTGAGGGTTCATCTCGACAGTGTTCGAGCGAAAGTTGGGTTACCACCCAAGTCGCAAGATTTTTTCACTGCTGCACTGTCACCATTTCTTTATTTACAAGGCACGACACCATCTTTTGAGTATCCCAAGAGCGACATTGCGCCTCAAGTCCATTTCATCGGAACCTTTTTGCCTAGTGCTTCATCAGACTTTACGCCTCCACCTTGGTGGGATGATCTTAAATGTGGAAAACCTATTATTCATGTCACACAAGGTACAGTTGCAACTGAGGCAGGAGATTTAATTATCCCCACAATTCAGGCTTTTGCAAATGAGGATGTATTACTGGTTGTGACAACAGGAGGACAACCAGTAGAAAATTTACAACTCACTTCAATTCCTGATAATGTCAGAGTGGAAAAATTTCTTCCTCACGCGCATCTTTTGCCTTATGTTGATGTCATGGTGACAAACGGTGGGTTCAATGGTGTACAAATTGCCTTAGCAAATGGTGTACCAATGGTTACTGCTGGTCAGACAGAAGAGAAGCCAGAAATTTGTGCGCGAGTGCAATGGGCCGGTGTGGGAATTGACCTCAAAACAAGTACACCTACAGCTAAACAAATTCGAGATGCTGTCATGAAAATTATTAGTTCATCTCAATATAAACAAAGGGCAGAGAACTTAAAAACTGAGATGAGTCACTATGATGCACCAACTCTTGCTACAAAGCTATTAGAGCAATTGGCATCAACAAACTTGCCTGTTTTTAGAACAAGTCAGTAATGAGTTCTTTATTAATTCATGTTTTTCAGTACTTCCACCAGAGCACTACCATTTTTTGCAACACAACCTTATGTCACGACTAAGCCATCTCTGACATGAATTGTGCGTTTGGTTTGAGCAGCAACATCGGGTTCGTGAGTCACGATAACTATAGTGATGCCTTGGTTATTTAAATCAGTCAGTAAGTCCATGACATCTTGGGATGTTTTGGTATCTAAAGCTCCGGTGGGTTCGTCTGCGAGTACAAGAGCGGGATTGTTGACAAGAGCACGCGCGATCGCAACTCGCTGTTGTTGTCCCCCTGAAAGTTGGCTAGGACGGTTATGTAAGCGCTGTGCTAGTCCTACCCTAGTCAAAGCTTGAATTGCCCGTTGGCGTCGTTTCGACTTTGGCACGTTGGCATAAACCATCGGTAGCATAACATTCTCAAGCGCGGTGGAACGTGCCAACAAATTGAACTGTTGAAACACAAAGCCAATGCGTCGATTACGAATGTAAGCGAGTTCATCATTCGCCAATGTGCTTAAATTGCGTCCCTCCAGAATATAGTATCCAGCGGTTGGACGATCAAGGCAACCGAGAATATTCATCAAGGTAGACTTCCCGGAACCAGACATTCCCATAATCGCCACGTATTCGCCTTCTTCAATGGATAAGTCAATTCCCTTGAGAATCGGAACTTCCGTGTTGTCTAAACGATAACTTTTCGTAATCGATTCCATCCAAATCATTGTTGCAGCCATTTTAGTCACTCCGTAACGCAGTAATTGAAGAAGAAGTCAGAAGACAGAATATGTCCTACGGACACGCTACTTTGAACACAAATCAGAATGCAATCAATGGGAGATTGAGATCCGCCACTGATTCAACACCACCAAGTGCGGAATGATCGCTCATTGAGTCGAGTTGAGGGGCGATTGCCGGAGGCGCAGCTAGCTTAACGCCAGTCATATCATGTCCGCCTAATTACTTATAATTCGTCTATACTTTCAATTACATCAATCCAAGATGACAGCTTGCCCCTTGTTTGAATTACAATTTTGTAATCGATAAAAAATCTGGCTCTTCTGGCTTTGGTGGAAATTTTTAATCTTTAATTTGCTCAATAGATAGTTCAAAACATCAAAGTTTTGAATGACCATCAAAAAACCATGCATATCCTGTTCGTCGAAGATGAATCAAGAATAGCAAGCTTCGTCCGAGCTGGACTGAAGGAACAGGGAATTGTCGTTGATTATTGCGACAACGGTGATGATGGATACATCAGGGCAATGGAAAATGAGTATGATGTAATCGTGCTGGACATCATGGTTCCAGGGAAGGATGGGCTGTTTATCCTTAAACACCTGCGACGAGAAGGGCGTAATGTGCCAGTGATTTTGTTAACTGCTCGCAATGAACTAGATGATCGACTTGAAGGTTTAAATCTTGGGGCGGACGACTATATAGCCAAACCATTTTTTGTTGAGGAGTTGGTTGCCCGCATTCATGCTGTAGTGCGTCGGAGTATAAGCGTTAACGGAGGGACTCCACAGGAATATCGCCAAAACCTGTTGTCTGTCGGCTCGCTCAAATTGGATCGTATCACGCGGGAAGTCACCTGCAATCAACAGGTAGTGGAACTCACCACCCGCGAATTTAATCTTCTGGAATACCTGATGCGCTCTCCTGGACGAGTCTTTACCCGTATGCAAATCCTGGAACATGTCTGGGGTTATGATTTCAACCCCAATACCAACGTCGTTGATGTATGTATCCAAAGGATTCGCAAAAAGATTGACCCGATTAGTGGAACGGCTTGGATTGAGAGTGTACGGGGAGTTGGGTATCGTTTCTCTAAGCCAGAGTCTTAATTTTTGACTATTCTAGTCACGAGTTCCACTGTAAGCAGCTTCAGAGATAAAGGGAATCTCAGCGTAGAGTCCTCTTACGGCTTGAACAATACTATATATTGATGCACCGACAACTGCTACGAAAATCAAGGTAAACATCACACTTTGAAACAAAGGTTCTGGTATTGACGCACCCTGTTGCACAATACCTATAAGGTCTAAAACTGCCCCGCACAAATAAGCAAATATAGACAGCAAAAGAGCTTGCAAGGTATGGAAGCGGATAAAGTGTTGAACTTTTTCGTTTCTTACTACAAGAAGAAACAAAGCAAAGAAAATTATTAGACTGGCAAATGGTATCCCATAATACAGTTGAATCAGAGGAATAAAAGGTATGTAGAGCGATCGCAACAAAGGCAGCTTAGCAAAACTACTAACTTCAATAAAAGGTAAAAGATAAGGCAAGCAAGACAAAAGGCGGTCTTGAGTTGTGGTACCTCCGCGCCAAGCCATCTTGATTTCTCCCGTTGTTAAATGTTGATGTTACTATGCCAAGGATAACGCAGTTAATTAGGTAGAGGATAAAGTCTCTACCATTAAGCATAGTTGTTGGTCATTCAATATTAGCAACTCGAAAACCCATAAGACACTCAAACTGGTCTGGCTGCTGTTCAGTCAGTTTGCGAATAGCTTGACCACAATAGAGTTTACCTTGACGCCACCGGGGTTGACCACTTCCGTCAGCAAGTAAACAAGATTGGCATACCTGTTGAGGAGCAAAAATTTGGTTATCCATGAGAATTACTAGCATCCTATTTCTCCTATCAGTCCTGAGGATGATCCACATATACCCAGGGGGAGAAAACTGGTAAGGATGGCAATAAATGCTGTAGCGGATGATTCGTCCGTTTTGCTGGACGTTGTTACATCTGTTACATTTTTGTCTGTCTTTGCCCAACCTCCCATGCTCACTTTGGAAGAATGTGGATCATGACAATCTCATCAAAATTTATATATTGAGTTTAGTTTATTGTACGTTGCTTGTTTTGCTTTGTAGTCAAAAGTAATACATAAATTAATTTTTGAATTTTTTGATCAAGGCTAAGGGTGTAGGGGTGTGAGCGCTCAGCGGCTCGACTGAGCGTTCGACTGAGATCACGCCCAAGTCTTGTGTAGGGCGGCTGTGCCGACGCCCCAGATGTGGCGTGTGAAATTCCCCTATCAGGCTGCAAGCGGGAGGATGAGAACCCCTAGGCAATAGCTGCGGGGATGAAATCCGACTCGACGGGTTTTAACCCGGCGTTTCTCTACTTTCCGCGTTGATTTTCAATATACTTTTTGACTACCTCAGTACTGACTTGACCTGTTGTCGCCACAAAATAGGTAGGAGTCCACAAAGCGGGTAGCTTTTTTAATTCAGGAAATTCTTTTCTCAAGTGGTGAGACGCTCTTGCTTTTACCCACCTTGCAATATCTGCCGCTGACTCATTAGTGGGAGCATTAATGAAAAAGTGAACATGGTCTGGCATGATTTCCAGCGCAATCATCTTCCATCCGTGTTCTGTCACTAGTTCAAAGATAATTTCTTGTAGCCGTTTCGCCACATCCTGAACTAGTATAGGCTTTCTTCGTTTAGGTACAAATACAAAATGATAATTGATTGACGATATTGAATTTTCAGTGCGCCGATACTCATAATCTTTGCTTGATAGTTTAGCCATATTTCCGGAATAATGTTGTTGATGCCTGTAGTAGCTATGATAATTAACAACAATAGGGTGATGCTAGTTGTACAGGACTATCCCAGTCAGAGCAAGATTTACTTCGGAAGAAAATGCATTTTGGTTAGACCAGTGTCAACACGCAAGTAGTTTGATTAACTGTGCTGTTTACCACATTCGGCAAACGCATTATACACGTCTTCAAGAAATGGATAATGCATACACAACTTACTGGCGCGCTGATGAGTTGCGTTGCAGTTGGAAAACTTACCAGTGCAACAGTTCTTATCCGGAATTGGACAAAGTTCTTAAAGACAACCCGCACTACAAAGGTCTGGCAGCGCAGGCAGCTCAACAAACTTTAAAGTCAGTCGGTGAGTCAATCACAAGTTACAACGGACTTGTAAAAGCTTATTACAAGGGAGAAGTTGACCGCCCGTCTTTACCTAAGTACCGCAAAAAAGGAGGATTAGCCGCAGTCACGTTTCCACGTCAAGCCCTCAGTTTTAAAGATGGGTACTTCAAGCCATCAATCAGCAAACAAACAAAACCAGAACTTATTATAGAAATCAAGTTGAAACTACCTGATTTTATTGATTCTGATTGGGTCAAACAAGTGACAATCCGCCCATGTCTTGGGGAATTTATGATTGACTGGGTTATTGATGATGAAAAAAAACCAATTAAAGTCAATCCAAACCTTGACTACAGTCATGCTTGGTCATTCGACCACGGAGGAACAAACTGGCTAACGGGCGTTTCAACACGCGGGAAAAGTTTTATTATTGATGGTCGCAAGCTTAAAGCGATGAATCAAGGTTATTGTCGCTTGGTTGCGAAGTATAAACAGGGAAAGCCTGATTTCTACTGGGACTCCAATCTCAACCGAGTGCAACGTAAACGCAACAACCAAATGCGTGATGCGATTAATAAGGCAGCGCGGTTCATTGTCAATCGCTGTTTGAACGACAAGATTGGCAACATCATTATCGGATGGAATGACGGGCACAAAGTTGGTTCTGATATGGCCAAAGTCAATAATCAAAACTTTGTACCCATCCCTACAGGACGATTGATTGCGCGGCTAAAACAACTGGCGAGTGAATACGGAATCGTTTGTACTGTGGTCGAAGAAGCGTACACAAGCAAAGCATCTTTTCTAGATGGCGATAGTCTCCACAAGTTTGGTGAAAAACCCAAGGATTGGAAGCCATCGGGTAGAAGAGTAGAACGTGGGTTGTATAAAACAGCCACGGGTTTGTTAATTAATGCAGATTGCAACGGTGCAGCGAACATTGCACGAAAAGTAGCTACACAGCTAGGCGTTAGCCTGGTCGAGGTAGGTAGGGCAGTATTGGCACTGCCACAACGATATGACTTGTTTTATCGCTTAAGTCAATCATATCGTAGACGCTGCGCAGATGGGCTTTTAGCCCTCGGAGCAGCAACAGTCTAGAATCCCCCTTTTTCTAAAAGGGGGAGATGTCAAGTAACTTCTTAACTGTTCACTGTTAACTGTTCACTGTTTGAATGGACAGGCGATAATTGAGTAAGTCGGGCTAAATAAATGTCATGAATGATGAGTCATTAGTCAAGAACTCTTAGACCATAAACTCATACCTCTAGACAGTTACCGACTATTGTGCAAATTTCCATAAGGATAACGATTAGTGACTTTGACTAACTCAGATTTTCTTGCCTCCTCCGATCCTGCGGTAGCGGAGTTAATCAACCAAGAACTACAGCGTCAACGCGATCACTTGGAGTTGATTGCTAGTGAGAACTTTACCTCGGCTGCTGTCCTAGCGGCTCAAGGTTCCGTACTGACAAACAAGTATGCTGAGGGATTGCCTGGTAAACGTTACTATGGTGGTTGTGAGTTCGTAGACAAAATTGAACAACTGGCTATTGACCGTGCTAAACAGTTGTTTGGTGCTGCTCATGCCAATGTACAACCGCATTCTGGCGCACAGGCAAATTTTGCAGTGTTTTTGACGCTGCTGGAACCAGGTGATAAATTCATGGGGATGGATTTGTCTCACGGGGGACACCTGACGCACGGTTCACCTGTCAACGTATCTGGTAAGTGGTTCCAGGCTTGCCACTACGGTGTTAATCAGCAAACAGAAGAACTAGACTATGACCAAATTCGAGAGCTGGCGCTTAGGGAGCGTCCAAAGCTTTTGATTTGTGGTTATTCTGCATATCCTCGCATAATTGATTTTGAAAAATTCCGTAGTATTGCTGATGAAGTCGGTGCGTACTTACTGGCAGATATAGCCCACATCGCCGGATTGGTTGCTAGTGGTCTTCACCCCGACCCCATTCCCTATTGTGATGTTGTAACTACAACAACACACAAAACTCTACGTGGTCCCAGGGCTGGCTTAATCTTAACCCGCGATCCAGAACTGGGTAAAAAGCTTGATAAATCGGTTTTCCCTGGTAATCAGGGTGGACCACTCGAACATGTGATTGCTGCAAAAGCAGTTGCTTTCGCTGAAGCCCTCAAGCCAGAGTTTAAAGCATATTCTGCTCAGGTGATTGACAATGCTCGTGCCTTGGCTACCCAACTTCAAGACCGAGGTTTAAAGTTGGTGTCAAATGGAACTGATAATCATCTAATGCTAGTAGACTTACGGTCGATTGGTATGACGGGTAAGCAAGCGGATCAGTTGGTTAGTGGTGTGAATATTACTGCCAACAAGAATACAGTACCGTTTGACCCAGAGTCACCATTTGTGACTAGTGGTTTGAGGTTGGGTTCTCCAGCTATGACAACGCGTGGCTTGGGAGTCGAAGAGTTTACGGAGATTGGCAATATTATTGCTGATCGCTTATTAAATCCAGATTCAGCAGACATTGCTGAAGATTGTCGGCGACGAGTAAAAGCGTTGTGCGATCGCTTCCCCCTATATTCTCACATCACGATTCCTGTACCAGCATTAGTATGACATCATCGCTAGGTTAAGGTAGTTCACCGAATCAGTTCACAATTCATTTGGAATTGTTATATTTGTAAGTTATGAGTTAGGCATTTTTCATGAAAACTTCCTAACTCATAATTTTTTATGTCTCTATTTAGCAATGTTTTTTTGATGTCTTTTAGCCAATATGAGACTATAATGCAGTGAAAATGCTACAAACGTTTGTCACAAAAAAGTAACAATTCATTTCAGGAGTTATCCAGTGTCTATCCCAGAAATAACTCAAGCGCTTTTGGCGGCAAAAAAAGAAAAAGGACTAACCTTTGCTGATTTAGAAAAGATTTTGGGACGTGACGAAGTGTGGATTGCATCTGTTTTCTACCGTCAAGCTAGTGCTTCTGAGGAAGAAGCGAAGTTATTGGTTGAAGCATTAGGGCTTGATACGATTTATGTTAGGGAATTAAGTGAATACCCTGTCAAAGGTTTGGGACCTATTGTTCCCACAGACCCGCTTATTTATCGTTTCTACGAAATTATGCAGGTTTATGGAATGCCGATCAAAGAGGTGATTCACGAGAAGTTTGGTGATGGGATTATGAGCGCCATAGACTTTACTTTGAATATTGAAAAAGAAGAAGATTCTAAAGGCGATCGCGTAAAAGTCATCATGTCTGGAAAATTTCTGCCATACAAAAAATGGTGAGATTTCATCTGCGGAAGTTCACATCCTTGTAAACGTGCAGAAAATTTTCAACCAATCTTTCTATAAGTCTGCTTACGCCCTAATTGAATAACGTTCTAACTCTTCACACAATAACAGCAAACACCACAAAAAACATTAGATTTGACACCTTACTACTCTCAAGAAAATGGAGCAATATAAGTCAATACGGTTCAGTTAGCAGTGTTGAATTCTGTTGATCCCCCCAACCCACGCCAGGTGCTACAAGTCGGGAAACCCGAACGCCAGATACCTCTGTCGGGAAACCCTCCTCCAGTACTGGCTCATGCCACATGCCTCAACGCGGGGAACCCGCGCACGGTGAGACAGCGCTGCAGGAGGGTCTCCCTCCGTAGGCGACTGCGAACCCGAAGGGCAGTGGCTCCCCAACGCACTGGCTCCCCTTAAAAAGGGGGGCTTAATTCCCTCCTTTTTAAGGAGGGTTAGGGAGGATCGAGTCTTAACTGAACCGTATTGCAATATAAGTAGGTCGGCGTAAATAATTATCGTTTAAATAAGGCAGGGAGCAGGGAGAGAAAAGGTTTGAGCTTTGTTTACTTTTCTTAACACAGTTTGGTTTTATTGTGCGACTTACTTATATAGGTGAAAGCCTAAAATTACTTACATATCTTAAGGATAGCAGTATTAACTTAATCCTCACCTCACCTCCATTTGCACTCACACGTAAGAAAGAATACGGCAACGAAAGTGTAGAAAAATATATAGAATGGTTTCTCCCTTCGCGGGTTCTAACACAACGGGTTTTGTTGCACAAATGTTACAACGTCGATGGATTTCTTTTGAAATCAATGAGGATTATATTATCGGTAGTCGATACAGATTTGAAGATTTGTAAATTTTTCTGCTCGTGCCCCTATGCCTAACGGTACGCTGCGGACATTCTTTGCGTTGCGTAAGTCCTGTTTCGGATGAGTAACTATATTTAATCATGTGGGCAGTTTTCAAGAAAAATGAAAACTGCTAGAAGCAATATGGAAAAATTTTGAAGAGATGGTAAACATCATCTCGAAATGCTTTACAGAAATATGTATATCAATGAAAAATAATCAAACAGTTATTTAAAAAACTTTCTTAAATTCAACAAGTTAATGCTGTCTGTGAGAAAAAGCGGTGCGGGGATGAAAAACGTAAAGACGAGAAATCTTTGTCTGTTGACAGTGAGTCTGTTGACAGGAATGACAATACCAGCATTAAGTCTTGTGCATCTGTCGAATGTTTATTCAGAAAATAGCAGAGTCGTTTTGAACTTAAAATATATTTTGAAGCAAAATATCACTAATAAAGTATTCTTTAGTGCTGGAATAAATCCATCAGAATTGAGTCACTCTTTGTTGACAAAGCATATAGAATCATATGGTAGTTCAAAAACTCAAGTAGCTGACTACAAAATTACATCTGGAAAACAACTTTACTACGCAAGATTAGCCGCACTCAAAGCGGGTCAGATTTATCCAAGCTTACCAAAAGACAGGACAGAGTTATCGTTGATATCTACGAGGAAGACTCAACTCACATACGAGGATTGGAAAAACTTATTGGCGATGGAAGCCAAAGCAATGACTCAAAGTCAAAGCGATAATCGCCTGGGAATTTTAGTGGGTGATTCTTTAAGTTTGTGGTTTCCTCAAGAAAAATTGCCTGTAGATAAATTGTGGTTGAATCAGGGAATATCTGGAGATACTTGCGCTGGTGTTTTAAGAAGGGTATCTGTTTTTAGGGAAACCAGACCAGATTTCATTTATATCATGGTTGGAATTAATGATTTGCGAAAGGGTACGACAGATGAAATCATCTTACACAATCACCGCGAAATTGTTCGCAAGTTGCGACACACTCACCCAAAAACCATAATTTTTCTTCAATCGATTTTGCCAACTCGTTTATCTACAATTTCTAATACTCGCATTCGTCATCTCAATGAGCAACTCTCCCTGATTGCAAGACAAGAAGGGGTTTATTATTTAAATCTTTATGATTGGTTTGCAGATTTTCAGGGTAACTTACGTTTAGAACTGACGACAGACGGGCTTCATTTGAGCACACAAGCTTACGATGTATGGCGAACTGCAATAGATGAAGCTGAATATAGCACGATGAAAATGGCCGGAAGTTGAATATAGTATTTTTAACCGCAGAGGCGCAGAGGGCACAGAGTAAGAGATAAAACAGTTTAATGCTTTTTATCAAAACTTGAAATACAGATGTTTCAATCCCTAATAGGGAGTAAGAGAAATTTCAACCATTCAAGTAAGGAAATAAAAGCTATGTCATTAGTGTTTCAATCCCTAATAGGGAGTAAGAGAAATTTCAACGAGTTGTAATGCAGTTGCTGAAGAGCGATTGCGATATTGTTTCAATCCCTAATAGGGAGTAAGAGAAATTTCAACCTCCACGCAACACAGACCGAGTAATTCTCCCGTACGCGGTTTCAATCCCTAATAGGGAGTAAGAGAAATTTCAACGAGATACCATTGGGGTCAATAACGATCGCATTCGTTTCAATCCCTAATAGGGAGTAAGAGAAATTTCAACAATACCGATTTATTTAATTGGAAAAGGGATTTAAAAGTTTCAATCCCTAATAGGGAGTAAGAGAAATTTCAACTTCTATAGCAATGACTTCGCCACTAATGTCAATCTGTTTCAATCCCTAATAGGGAGTAAGAGAAATTTCAACCGATTGGTGAAGGAGTTTTGCTGCGATCGCTTCCGGTTTCAATCCCTAATAGGGAGTAAGAGAAATTTCAACATATCTCCGTTTATGAGTGTGGTGCGACCATTATGTTTCAATCCCTAATAGGGAGTAAGAGAAATTTCAACGATGAAAATTTCGATAAAGCAGCTTTATCGAAATCAGGTTTCAATCCCTAATAGGGAGTAAGAGAAATTTCAACTACTCCTGATAGGTCAGACGGTCAAGGCTTTGATGTTTCAATCCCTAATAGGGAGTAAGAGAAATTTCAACCAAATCGTATTGTTATCCCATGCAACGTTCCATTCCTGTTTCAATCCCTAATAGGGAGTAAGAGAAATTTCAACTTTGAACCAATGACGTTGCAATACCCTTCAATAACAGTTTCAATCCCTAATAGGGAGTAAGAGAAATTTCAACAATGATGTATCAATGACTACCTTTGATGCTAATAGTTTCAATCCCTAATAGGGAGTAAGAGAAATTTCAACACATGGAAGAAGTGTTCAACAACAACGAATACTTCGTTTCAATCCCTAATAGGGAGTAAGAGAAATTTCAACGCGCAGTAGCCACCTGTTGAGCCAACTGTTTCAAACTGTTTCAATCCCTAATAGGGAGTAAGAGAAATTTCAACAGTCCACCGGTCGTCGACTTAGCCCTGAGGAACTTGTTTCAATCCCTAATAGGGAGTAAGAGAAATTTCAACGGATGAAGCAAGAGTTCTAGAGTTAATAGAAGAGTTTCAATCCCTAATAGGGAGTAAGAGAAATTTCAACCCTGTGAGAGACTTGGCAATGCCGGATACACTTTTTGTTTCAATCCCTAATAGGGAGTAAGAGAAATTTCAACGTCATTACTGATATTTCCACAGCGTCTACAGATACGTTTCAATCCCTAATAGGGAGTAAGAGAAATTTCAACATTACAACGAGAATGGTAAAAGGGTTAAGCAACAGTTTCAATCCCTAATAGGGAGTAAGAGAAATTTCAACCTTCAGGTCATGCTGCCATTGGAGAATAACTCTCCTGTTTCAATCCCTAATAGGGAGTAAGAGAAATTTCAACCCAAGTTCCCGTAGGAGTTATTTCGGCAAACTCAGTTTCAATCCCTAATAGGGAGTAAGAGAAATTTCAACGTTTCCAGCCAGACTGCGAGTCATTTTAGCTTTAGTTTCAATCCCTAATAGGGAGTAAGAGAAATTTCAACCTAAGTACGGTATCTATATCAAGTTCAGGGAAGTAGTTTCAATCCCTAATAGGGAGTAAGAGAAATTTCAACAGTACCCCCACCGACCTACAAGACTTACTACAACTGTTTCAATCCCTAATAGGGAGTAAGAGAAATTTCAACTTGATTTTGCAAAAGCCTACCCAGATGAAATTTCGTTTCAATCCCTAATAGGGAGTAAGAGAAATTTCAACTAAATCCGTTCTTTAAGTGGCATATCTTGAATATGTTTCAATCCCTAATAGGGAGTAAGAGAAATTTCAACCCCCATTCTCACGGAAATTATTGTAGAGATATATGACAAGTTTCAATCCCTAATAGGGAGTAAGAGAAATTTCAACACCCAGGATCTGTACGCTTCTTTAACTACTAAACAGTTTCAATCCCTAATAGGGAGTAAGAGAAATTTCAACAAATAATACCGTGGGGATGAGCGCTTTAAATTGGCGTTTGTTTCAATCCCTAATAGGGAGTAAGAGAAATTTCAACTGTCTCAGCTAAATAGTGGAGATGAATTTGTGATGTTGTTTCAATCCCTAATAGGGAGTAAGAGAAATTTCAACTGCAGCAGTCAGAAAACTGCACCATATAAAGTTTTCAAGGTTCCAAAGCGCGGATGATCTAATGATAGCATGAAAAAAACTAAATCAATTTACAGCGAATGGCTGAAATCCAGTCTAGGCAAGGAGCGCGGATGGTTATAAATAATTTTTCCTTGAAATCCTCGTCCTGTAAGCAATCCAGCCATTTTTTTTGAAACCTCTTTTTGTACACCTACCCATCCGCGCATTCGGCAAAAAAAATCGTCTCATCACGGGGTGGTTCGCCGTCGATACGTTCGACTTTACCAAAACAGCAAGCGCACAGAAAATAAAACTTGATACTATCGGTATCAGGCTTGATAAGTTTGTGTAAGCGCGATCGCAACTTGGCATATTGAGTATCGCTCAGCTGACACTCAAATACACTATACTGCACCCACTGCCCATAAGACTTGAGGACTTTGTGGATTTTTGTACGGCGCTTGTCTTCAGAGATATCGTAGGACACAACAACATTCATTGGCAAATTAACCGAATCACTGAACAGTGAACAGTGAACAGTGAACAGTTATCAAGCCAAGATGAGCTGGTAACTGATAACTGATAACTGATGACTGATGACTGATAACTGATGACTTCAACGCTTACTTCAAAACCAACGGTGGATATTTCTCGATTTCGCCCATTAAGTATTTAGCCAGTAACCGGGCTTGCAGTGCAAAAGCTTCCTGGTAAGTGCATTTGCGTCCCAAAACGGGATGCTTAAATTCGGATAATTTCTTTTGTTCGTATAGGCGCAGAAATGTTTTTCTTGGTTCGTTGGTGAGGGAAACAGCATGACTCAAAGGTTCTGTGACAAAATCTTCAACTTTCAACAATTGCTTGTTTAACGTAGACAACACAACTGCATCTACCACGAGGGGACGGAATTCTTCCATTAAGTCTAATGCTAGTGATGGTCTACCATAGCGATCGCAATGTAAATATCCCAAATATGGATCAAACCCAACAATATTAACTGCACTTTGGACATCATGACGCAATAAGGAATAACCAAAGCTGAGTAAAGAATTCACTGGATCGGTGGGTGGACGACGAACGCGCTTGGTAAAGGTGAATTGTGTATTGCGAATCATTTCATTAAAGCAGCCAAAGTAAGCAGCGCTACCAGCACCTTCCAACCCGCGTAAAGAATCAATGTTTTGAGTTGTGTCGATGGGTGCAATGACATTATCTAAACGTTCAATAGCACCAGATAAATCTAGATCGTTGGATTCACGTTGACGACGAACAAGGGTGTTACGGTAATTCTTGAGTTTACCACGTACAAACCCTTGGACGAGATGAATTGCTTGAGGTGTATTGCCTGCGGCTTGCCATTGCGCTTTACGTACAAAAATATTTTTGGTGACTTCTGGTTCTAAACGTCCTAAATAACCACCAGATCCTGTCAGAAATGTTAGGGGAATTTGACGCTGCAATAATTCATTGATAGCAGATGGTGAAACTGTGGCGCGTCCTAATACTACGACACCGTCAATTTTGATAAGCGGGACATCTAATATTGTCTTTTTCTCGTATTTTACGTGCAGTCGCTCATCGATTTTGCCGATAAATGCGTCGTCTTGTGTAACGTAAAGTGTGCTCATAGTTAGTGTTAGAAATTGAGGTGAAAGGAATCAGTCAAAAGTCTCGTCCGCCTAGGATTTCAATCCCAGGCTCATAGTCAAAGTCATCTAAAGATGACTACATAAGCTTTTTAGTCTACTTTAGTAGACTTGGTCTTTGAGCCTCGGAATTAATTCCGAGGCGATCAATTACGAGGCTCATTGAAAGTGATGCTAAATGTCAAATCTCTGGATTAAGAAGCTTCTTGATACCGTCCTACTTTGTCCACAACTTCTGGTAAGCACCGTGTGTACAAACTGCATCCTGTGCAGCGCTTTGTCTTGATAGCTTTTGGCATAGTACCTGTTAGTAGAAGCATTTGAACAGCTTCAATTGTGGCGACTGTACTTTGACGCAATTCTTCTGTTATTTCTACAAATTGACGTTGATGTGAGTGTGCGTAATAAACATAGCCAGTGGTAACTGTTTGTCCTGTGATTTCTTCTAGACATAAAGCTTGGGCACAAACTTGTAACTCATCGTTATCCCATTCACCCTTACGTCCTCGCTTGTATTCAACTGGATACAACTCACCGTTTTCTGATTCAATTAAATCAGATTTACCGATAAGTTTGTATTTGTCTGATTTGAGCCAAATTGCTCGAACTTGCCAGGTTGATTCACGATGTCCTTCCCCTAATGTGTGGACGCGTTCATGTAAACTTGTCCCTTCAATTGTGTATTGGTTATCAATAAATTCTCCGGTACAAAACATTCGCCAGCAGCGATGTGGACAATAGGCATATTGATTTAAGGAAGCAATAGGAATATATTCTGTCTCATTCATAATTTTCAACGTTTGATGAGAGGCGACGTGTCATACCCATACCCATTGTTGTTTTACGTCCAACTCCTGCATATAAAGCAAAGTCAGCAAGGGCATTTATTTGTTTAATTGCAATTGGTTCAATATCTCCTAAAATCCGATAACTTATTTCGCCAACACAACCAACAAATTTGGTGTCATAGTTACGAATAACTTCTGTATGGATGTTACAAAAACTTGGATAAATTGACTCGATGGGGATGTTGGAAAATTCAATCCCACTATATTTGTTCCAGCGACTGAGAAGACTGTTGAAGACACATTCTCGATTTGGCAAAACGGTGTCGTATCCTCCTTGGCGGAAGGCGACGGGTGTGGCGAGGGTGAGGTTGAGAGTGCGATCGCCCTGACTTGCTTGCTCGTACAATTGCGTATAACTACAAGCATTTGCCCAAGGTTGTGTTGATTGGGGTGTACCAAAGATGCTAGTAATATACAAGTCTGCGGAACCCAAATGCCAAGGGTGTTCGGGGTTAAGATTGAGCCACAGTGGAGTCAGCTTGCTAAAGAGTGTGTCGTCTAATAGCGAGATACGCCACCAACAGGATGTACCTGGGGGAATTGGGCGTTGATGGGAAAATTGCAAGGTATTGTGTTTGTATTGGTGGCTTTTATGATTTCGTTGTATTTGTAAGGGGGAAAGGGTGAAGGGTTTATCGGCGTTGGATGTGTGTAAATAGTCTCCTAAATCTTTATCGACTGAACTGATGAGGGTGAGGAATAGGGCGTGGTAGTGTCTACCTGTGAGGAATTCGGGGTAGATGGGAGATTGGGGGATGAGGTTAAGGACGAGGCTGTGGGGCATAATTGAGAGTTATTAAACTATAAAGGGTTCATCATCTGGAAGACGCAATTGTTTACCCTTCATTGCCATTGTTAAGATTCCTGCAATCCCAGGTAAAAATCTGTATTCTTTTTGGGCATTGCTACATTGAATGACAATAGGATATGAAACAATTCCTTCTTTTCGCATTTGGAAGATGATATATTGGTTCTCTTTTTCAGCTATAATCATCCCTGGTATGAGATGTTTTTCTAGCACTTGAATCAAGGGCGTAGGTCGTATTGCTCCTCCTACTCCTAAACGTCGTTCAATACGGCAATTTTTGAAAGCAGTCAGTTTATTGAGTTCTGTATTGACAAATTCTTGCCAAGTATCAGGATAACTCAGACGAAAAACCAGTTCATAATTTTCCTTGGCACGACTAGTGACTTCTATAAGTTCTCCATTTGGAACAAATTCGTAGTGACGTAAGAGATGAATAGGATCGAGGCGTGTTTCTTCTGATTCATCTAAGAGATAACCATGAGGATCGCGAATTGGGAGACTTTCAAAGAAAGTATTTCTGAAAGAGAATAATGGTGCATAGCTGGTACTGAAAATCTCTGCAAATTCTTTTAAATCCTTTGCCGCTTCCTCATCTTGTTTGAATAGTCGTTCATAGTCATCTAAACTCACACGTCCTGCTTGTAAGTCATCCCAATCTTCAGGGTATTTAGCTTTAATGTAAGTTCTCACAAAAGCTTGACCACCAGGAGTAAATTTCCATTTGTTTTGGACATCTTTAAGCGAAGCTTTACTAAGGTTCTCAGCACCTCGTAAAACTTTTATCCTAAAGCGACAGTCATCCCAAGTACGGTTTCCTCCTAAAGTTGATTTTATTGTTTCAAAAAGCTGTGGGATGAGTTCTGCACCTGCTATATCCTGAAATGCTTCTTCAAGTTCTAATAATGGACGAGCAATTTCTAAAAACGCTTCCGAACGCCAGTATGCAAGCAAGAATGGTTTCTCTAAACAAGGAAGATTCTTCAATGTTTGTTCAAGTGCAATACGTCCTCCAGATATATCGAGGGAGGCTAAACCTTCTTCCCAAGCTATAGCTGGTAAATAAGCTATCGCTTCTGAGTTTATGTTAGTCTCACATTTACCCAAAACACGTCCGACTCTACCAATTCTTTGCCAAAATGCAGCACGATTACGGGCTGAAAAAATCAACCAATCTAAATTTTGTCGTGTTGGTGCAGGATTTCTTTCAAAGTTAAATCCAACATCTACAGTGCTAGTTGCCAAAATTATTTGACACTCCATTGCCCGTTGTCTATCTTTAAAAGGTGCAGGACCAGTCATGCGTCCGATATAATCAGTCAGTCCTTGCTTGTCCAACAACTCTTTGAGACGATTAATACTATCTAGAGAATCCAGAATGACTGCACCATTTTCTTTAGGTCTTTCGCGAAACCGTTGGACAACTTCAAACGCTAACTCTGCTAGCCACTCCTCCCTAGTATCAGGTTGTGGTCTTAATTCTAGATTGACTGTTGTTTGAGATGGTAAACTTTTACCATTACCAGTCTCTCCATCTATTCTGGCTATTCTCACAGCCTGCTTTTCTAAACTTTGCAGTGCTAATTCACAAGCTGGTTCTGGTGTAGCTGTTAGTAAAACAACCCGTCTTCCATACTTAAAAAAGCCAAAAAGATGGGAATAAGCGAGATAGAACAGCAACCCTACTAACTGTTTAGCATCATATAGATGAAATTCATCAAAAATGACTGTCCCAAACTTGGTGTAAAAACTACTGGCGATATTACTTCTATCTAGCTTATTGTAAGCGAAGAAAGTAGCGTAGTAAAAAATATCAGGGTTTGTCACTAATATAATTGGTTTATTTGCTCCTACTTCCGAAAATATAGTTGCAGGATTTCGCAAAACGTTATATAGTTTCTCTCCTGGTCGCTTACCCACTTTATCATCAGACCATGTTCTAATTTCTCTTGCCGAAGCAGATTTAATGACATGAGGTAAACCAGCTTCTTTTACAAACTTCTCTGCGGCTTCACGTTGCTGTTCTACCAAAGCATTAGTCGGGGCAATGTAGATAGCACTTTTCGTAGGTTGGTGCAATAAAACTGTGAATCCCGCTTTTGTTTTACCTGTACCTGTCGGTGCTAAATCAAGGATAATATCAACATCGCGAGATTTTTCAAAAACCTCAACTTGATGTTGAAGTGCATTGTTCATGAATGAAAGTTCATCGGGTAATGATGCACAGGCGAAAATACTACGAGGTTCAAGTTTAGTAACTAATCTTTGATTAACCATTGATTCTGCCTCTACCACAAAATTGTAAACCTGCTGGCACAACTATTTCACCCACTTGCCAAGCAGCACCCCGGAAATGAAGATTTTTAAGTATTGGTGCTGGAGGCATAGAAATTAAATCAAAAGACAATATTTCAGTCTGTGGTGGTAAATCAGCAACGTTCAAGTAAGCGCGAGTTTGGTAATTTCCTTCTGGTAATGGAATGACATCAAATGTCTCTAGAATATTGACTCTAACTTTGCTTAAAAATTTACCAACACGAATGTAGTCAGGTAATTCATAATTGCCAAAAACTAAAGTTTGGAATTTATTACCACGTTCAATCATCCGCAATCGTCCTGTCTGGGGAAAATTACTTGGTCTAAAGGAATTGGGTTTTTTCCCTTGGCGTTGTAATGGTAAATCTTCACGTGCTGTGGCGACTCGGTTATTAGTCATCGCGTACCAATAAGCATCAGAAAGGGCATTGAAACGTTCAAACCGGAAAGTCACTCGACCATGAGTAGGTGAGGCGGGTAATATATAGAATGTTTGTGCGATCGCCGCAAAATCTTCTTTGTAGGTAGGTCGTCCTGTAGCCTGTCCTTGGAGACGATAAGGGGAATTAACCAAACCCAAAGCATAGGTTAAAGCATAATTCCCAATCGTCCCCTCAGTGTAGTAGGTATCCGACAACTCCCTGGAGGCAAAAAAGATTGGTTCTAAACACAGCAACTCCACAAGCTTTGCCTGCTGAAAAGGAATTGTTAACATAACCTAACTCTCTACTTCAACTGCTGCTTTTTTACCTTTGCTTTTGCCTTTTTTAGACTCAGCAGGAACTTGACGGAAAAGTTCGTAAGATTGACTTAAGCGCTTTAAAAATTTATCCCGTTCTTCTTCTGACCAATGATTATCGACATCAGTCATTACACTTGCTAATTCTTCATCAGATAAATGCACAGAAACGCCTCGCTTACTCTTCCATGTTGAAAGCACTTCTTTAGCTTTTTCTATCAAACGCTTGAAAAGCTTGAGGAAATCGCCCGTAGCCTTGATATTCTATGGGGAAAAGAACCCAGTATTTCCGGCCTAATAGTAGCCATTGCTGAACAAACGTTGGAACTTGGTAAGCCCTTTACTCTTGATTCCAACCAGGTTAACGCTTTGCAACAAGCAATAAAAGCCTTAAATGATATAGGTCGTATTGGAGAAGCTCAAACTGTACTTGCACTTTTACTAGAGCGAGGTAATCTCGAACCGCCCTTGCGTCAGTCTCTCATGAAACAAATTAGCCAATCTACTCAAGGGTGGCGAATTCAAATTGAAGATTGGATGAAAAAGCAACAGCCGTTTTACATTCTCTACCGGAATTCTCAAGGTCAAGAACTGGAATACACAGTTCGTCATGCGGAACCTCGCTCCTTTGATAACCGCTTTTACCTCCTCATCTGGTGCGAAGAAACCCATGATGTAGAAAATGATATTCCCGAATTGCCAGAACTTTGGCACAACCGCTGTTTAACCTATAACAGCATTAAGTCAGCTGTACCTATTAATCGAAATTGGCGAGGGAAACTAGATTATCTAGAAGTGCAATTACACTTTTATGGTTGGTTGAAAAAAAGCTATCAACCCAAAGATGATGACGTTGGTGATGAAATCATTGGAGATGTGCGTCAAGTGGTACGGCGAGTTGCAAATCCTTTTTGGCTGATTAGGGAAGTTGCGCGTTATTGGGATGAATGCGTGATTGTGTCACCTGAAAGTATGCGCGATCGCTTTAAGCATAAACTCCGTAACCTTTGTCAGTTATATGATATTGAAACAAAGCATTGACAGTATCGCCAAACTCAAAGTAAGTTTCTCAACGTCGTCGGTTGACTAAACTTTAGTCCAAACCAGATCCAAAAGTACTGCGGTATGGGGAAGATTGTGTAGTGGTGTCGCCTGATTCAGTGCGATAAGCCGGAGGCTTGACGCTACGCGTATCGCTCGTCAAAGAAAAACTCAAAACCCTCTGTCAGCATTACAATCTGGAAGTTTCTTCCTAAGCCGTTACAAACGTCCTTTTAGGGTCAAAATAATCTAGAATTCGTCTAACTTATTAATCAGCTCTCTATGACTCATCAGAAAAGTGATGCTAAAGAATCCCCAGAATCGTCGCGAGGATGGCGAACTTTACGGGAAAATCTTATCTTGATTGCGATCGCCTTATGCTTAGCACTCTTAATTAGGACTTTTGTTGCAGAACCCCGCTACATTCCCTCGGACTCGATGTTACCAACGTTGTATAAGGGCGATCGCCTGGTTGTGGAAAAAATTTCTTCTTTGTTTCATCCTCCACAATTTGGCGATATCGTTGTTTTTCAGCCACCAGAAGAATTACAACATCGAGGATATCCCAAAGACCAAGCTTTCATTAAGCGTATTATTGGCACTCCTGGAAAGAAAGTGAGTATCGCAGGTGGAAAGGTTTACATTGATGGGCAACCAATACAAGAAGATTATATAGCTGAGCCACCAATTTTACCAATGAAAGAGCGGCAAGTTCCTCCTGGCGAATTCTTTGTTATGGGAGATAACCGCAACGATAGTAACGATTCCCGTTACTGGGGGTTTTTACCCAAAGAAAATATTATTGGTCGGGCAGTGTTCCGCTTTTGGCCTTTTAATAGGATTGGGGTGATTTAATTGTAAAGACGTAGCATCGCTACGTCTAGATTAAAATCGTAGGTAGTACATAAGCTGGGTAATAGTCTCACCCGAAAGATTTAACCTTTGCTGAAAATCAACTAAGTTAAGATAAGCTCCCGCTAAACTGCGATTTTCAACTACTGCTTGCGCCAGGGATAAATCAATAAATGGCACTTTTGTTAGAGTTTCAATTGTTGCCGTGTTAGGGTTGATTTTATGGCTACCAAGAACTAAAGATTCATCATCGTAATAACTGAAATTCAGAATTGGCTTGAGTGGCTCTAGCCTTTGTACTGGTAAACTTAAGGCTGCGGCAATATCTTCAATACAGTAAAATTTGACACCAGCGCGAGAAAGTTGTACAAGCGATCGCGCTTGGTGAATCGATAACCCTGGTAGCCGTAACCAATCATCAACAGTTGCTTGATTGGCATCAATGTGGATACCAAATTGGGCGGCGATCGCAATTTCTTCTGCTGATTGTAGTCGATAATATGGGTCGTTCTGTAACTTATAGCGTAGTTTTTGTAACTTAGAGTTTAAAGGTAGCCAATTTTTCATAGTGTTCCTTGGTTTAGGAAATATGCTCTAGCAACTGGCGGCGCTTTTGCTCAAATTCATACTCAGAAATCAATCCATCTTGACGTAAACTTTCTAACTCCCGTAAGCCTTGAGCAACCGTACTAACTTGATTGCTGGCGAACTGTGAGTTTTTGATGGCTGATTTACCTAAATTAAAATGACGGTCAAAAGCTTCTTCGTCTTGCGCTAAAAACCAAACTCCTTCAATAGCACTCGCTACCTTGGGAATGGGTGTCCAAGAAAGCAACACATAAAGCACACCCCAAAGTGGCTGTCCTAGATAAAACTTATGTAATCCGGAAATTGTCACTGTACCAGACAAAGCTAAAATAGCGGCAATGCTCCGGCTTTTTCGTTGATTAAACATAACTAAAGCACCATAATAAACTCAGCATTGCTGTTATAGTAACTGAATCCTATCTGATGAACTACTCCGACAAAGACTATGCCTGCCCCACGCCTAATACCGTTTGATTTTAAGATTAATACAAATGGGGAGGACGCGAGCACAGGGGAAACAAGAAGCATAGCAAGGAAGTCGCATTACCTTGTATGAACTTGGAGTTTTCAATTTTAAGTTGCGCAAGTCAAGTGTTGAAATTGCGGTAACAAACCGTACTCAAACCGAAGTTTCTTTTCTAGATTATGTCCCTAAACTATAATAAGCAAAGGGCATCAATTTAGAGAGCTACTGAGTCTGAACACTCAGTGGGGTGTAATCAAGATGGGATTTTTTGATTCTGACATAATTCAGCAAGAAGCCAAGCAACTGTTTGAAGACTATCAAGCACTTATCAAACTTGGCGGTAACTATGGCAAATTTGACCGCGATGGCAAAAAGCTGTTTATTGAGCAGATGGAAGCCATGATGGATCGCTATCGGGTTTTTATGAAGCGTTTTGAGCTATCAGAAGATTTCATGGCACAAATGACTGTAGAGCAACTTAAGACACAGTTAAGTCAGTTTGGTGTAACTCCGCAACAAATGTTTGACCAAATGGATCTCACTCTACAGCGGATGAAAAAGGAACTAGAACAACAATCATAAAACTTCGTGCGATCGTGTGGAAAGCCTGCCCTCATTGCCGTGAGCAAATACCTCACTGAAGTTTTTAATATCGATTAGGGTAATTCCCAGTTCTCTCAACTTAGCTGCAATTTGTTAACGCTGTTGCCGTTCACTTTGGGCTACTTTTCGTTGAGTTTGGTAGCGAGTACCATTTTGTTATAGCAGTGTAATATTTTTCTCTGAATATCCCCTTTTTGCATGTCATATTACTGATGTCATTGATTCTCCCCTGCTCCCGTTCGGACGTTCGGCGAAGCTATCTCCTGAGCCCTGAGTCCCAAAGGGACACGCTGCGCGTTCGCCCTCTGGGCGTGCGCTTTGCGCATACGGGCACGGCTTGAGGCCGAACGGAGACGCTACGCGAACGACGCCTAAAGCTTCCGCTCAGTCGAGCCGCTGACGCTTTAGGCGTTGCCTGTTAAGCATGTTTTATTGAAAGCAAAAATGAAGAGTTTGGAATTGACACCAAACTCCTCAATGTTAACTATGTTAACTTTCTTAACTTTAATTTGATTTAGGTCGAGGAAACTGGTAAGGCGACTTGAATTGCTCCACAGGTACATCCTTAAGCGCCTTCATCATAAAATTGCGCCAAATTGGAGCAACCATAGTCCCGCCCGTCGCACCACTAGCTAAACTTCTGTTATCATCTCGACCAACCCAAACAGCAGTTGTTAATTGAGGTACGGTTCCGACAAACCAAATATCTTTCTCAGAGGAAGTTGTTCCTGTCTTACCAGCTGCTGGGCGATCTATTGCAGCATGTTTACCAGTGCCTCCATTAATGACAGCGCGCATGATATCAATAGTTGCTGCTGATGCCCACGGATCGAGAGCTTGTACGGGTTTAGGGGTGTTGTCAAGTAATATGTTACCACCACTATCTGTCACACGGGCAATAATTGTCGTTGGAGACTGCCAGCCATAGTTGGCAAAGGTAGCATAAGCACCTGCCATCTCCAACGGCGTGACACCAATAGCACCCAATGGCAGAGAAGTGACTGGTTCCATGGGACTCATAATACCTAAGGTGCGGCAGGTTTCGACAACCTTATTCATTCCCACAGCTTTACCAAGCTTAATGACGGGAACGTTACGAGATTGCATCAACGCATAGCGGATTGACATTGCTCCCCCATACCCACCATCGTAGTTGCGTGGGTAGTACCATCCGTCACCATCTCGATAACCCACAGGGGTATCGTAGACTGTTGTCTCTGGACCGTACCTACCAGTTGCAAAGGCAGTGTAGTAAACAAACGGTTTAAAAGCAGAGCCAGGTTGCCGTAAAGCTTGAGTTGCACGGTTAAACTCACTGGTTTTAGAATCTACGCCACCTACCAGAGCTTTGACAAAATGTGTACGGGGATCAATGGCAACCAGAGCAATTTGGTTTCTAGATAACCCTTGCCCCCTCAAAATATCATGCCAATTTTTGACAGTCTCCTCCGCCATGTTTTGGAACTTGGTATCAACCGTGGTTTGAATTCGCATTCCACCCTTAAGCAGCGCCTCACGACCAAACTTTTTGGCGATTTCGTGCGCTACAGCGTTTGTCACGTAAGGCAAGGCGCTTCCTTGGAAAGACTTAATTTTACCGAGTTTGATTGGTTGTTTGAGGGCTTTATCGTACTCTTCCTGTGTAATCCAGCCCAATTCCTTCATTCGACCTAAAACTATTTTCTGCTGCTCTTTTGCCTTATTCATGTGAATGAAGGGGCTATAGTCTTCCGGCGCTTGGATTAAACCAGCCATCATCGCTGACTCAGCCAAGTTTAAATTTTCTGCTGACTTGTTAAAGTAACTGCGTGCTGCTGTTTGTACACCATAGTTGTTATGACCCCAATAAACTTGGTTGAGGTACATTTCTAAAATTTGGTCTTTGGTAAGAATTTGCTCCAAGCGAATTGCCAGTACTGCCTCGGCTATTTTACGGGTAAAGGCACGCTTGTGAGACAAGAATAAGTTTTTCACTAACTGCATGGAGATGGTTGAACCACCCTCTCGCACGCCGCCTGCTGACCAGTTGGTGACTACTGCACGTCCAACGCCTTTGGGATTAATTCCGTGGTGATAGTAGAAGTCGCTATCTTCACTCGCTAATACTGCTCGCTTGAGATCTGGAGAAATTCTATCTAATGGCATTACTTCACGGTTGGCTTCTCCGTGAATACTCGTTAACAGTTTACCTTTGATGTCATAGATATAAGTTGTTTCTGATGGCAAGAAGCTGCGTAACTGTCTTACATCTGGCAAGTTGCGGAAACTCACCGCTAAGCCAACGAGTCCTCCCGCTACAATAGAACTTGTCAGCATCGTGGCGGAAAGTAGAGTACCGCCAGCTACCTGGCCGACTCCTTTAAGAAACTCAAAACCTGAGCCAGACGCTCGAGGTTGTGGCTGCTTATCTTCAAAAGTCCTTGACGACACGGTGGTTTTACTTCCTCACTAGTAAATATATAGTGTAATGTCTTGGATCAAGCAAGGCGGTTAATTTTTTGCAATGATATTAGTTTGGCAAACGAAAGTCATACAAATTGTCAGTGACCATAACCAATCCTACTTTGATAGTGCAAAGCATAGTTAACAGTCAATCTCCTAGTAGTATGACGCAGGATTTTTCTTGGCTGCGTCGTGGTATTGTTGAAATTTTCCCACAACCGACTGATTCTGATACTCACGTTGAAAGTTTAGAAAAGCGTTTAGCAACAACTGAGCGACCTCTAAGGGTGAAATTGGGAATTGATCCAACGGGTAGCGATATTCATCTCGGTCACAGTATACCAGTACGAAAACTACGAGCGTTTCAAGATGCTGGTCATACGGCAGTACTGATTATTGGCGATTTTACTGCTCGCATTGGTGATCCGACAGGAAAATCTGAGGTACGTCGCCAACTTACGGAAGAAGATGTGGCGCGAAACGCCCAGACTTACCTTGAGCAGGTGCGACCTATTTTAGATTTTGATACACCAGGCAGGTTGGAGATACGTTACAACTCAGAATGGCTCTCCAAGTTGAACCTGGGCAAAATTTTGGAGTTACTCTCGACAATGACAGTAGGGCAGATGCTCGCTAAGGAGGGTTTTGCTGAGCGCTATAAAAAAGAGAATCCTATTTTCCTTCATGAGTTCCTGTACCCCCTGATGCAGGGCTATGATTCTGTTGCTATTGAGGCAGATGTGGAATTAGGAGGGACAGACCAAAAATTTAATCTTGCTGTCGGGCGGGATTTACAACGCCATTTTGGGCAAAAACCACAGTACGGAGTACTGCTGCCAATTTTAATTGGCTTAGATGGTGTACAAAAAATGTCTAAGTCTTTAGGTAATTATGTGGGTTTGTTAGAACACCAAACTCAAAAGTACCAAAAGCTGCAACAAGTTCCTGACAATCTGCTGAAAGATTATTTTACACTACTTACGGATTTGTCATTGGAGCAGCTACCGGAAAATCCACGCGATCGCCAAAAACTCCTAGCACAAGAAATTGTGAGACAATATCACGGTGAACAAGCTATCAAGGAGATTGAGGCGGGTGACGTCCCAGAGTTTTCCCTCGCTGATGTGCAGTTTCCAGCAAAGCTGTCATACCTGCTGAATGTCAGTGGCTTGTGCAAAAGTGGCGGGGAAGGTAAACGCAAAATTCAAGAAGGTGGGGTGCGCTTAGATGGCGATCGCATCACCGATATTGAAACCACTTTCACTGACAAGAGTGAATTGCAAGGACGTGTTTTGCAGCTGGGAAAAAACAAGTTTGTCCGACTGATACCGTAGAGGAGAAAAGCTGATGAACGCCCAAGAGCAAATAATCCTACCTCTGGATGTAGCGGATGAACAAGCGGCGATCGCCCTTATCGAACAGCTTGAGTCAGTCACTTTCTTTAAGGTGGGCTTGGAGTTATTTACAAGCACAGGACCAAAAATTCTGGAGGTGCTAAAATCTCGGCAGAAACGTATTTTCTTGGATTTGAAGTTTCACGATATCCCCAACACTGTCGCTGGTGCTTGTCGTGCGGCTGCTCGTTATGGCGTTGATTTATTGACACTTCATGCTACGTGTGGTAAAGAAGCTTTGAAAGCAGCAGCTGAAGCGGTACAAGCAGGAGCAGCAGATGCGGGTGTGAAACCGCCTAAGTTAATTGCGATTACGCTGTTGACGAGTCTTTCTTCCAGACAGTTGGCGTTTGAGTTGAAAATACCTCTAGAATTACCAGAATATACTTTGGAGATGGCTCTAATGGCTCAAGAGATGGGTTTAGATGGGGCTGTTTGCTCTCCTGTTGAGGTGGCGCAACTGCGACAAAGTTGTGGAGATGATTTTTTGCTGGTTTGTCCGGGGGTACGTCCAACTTGGGCGCAAAAAGGTGATCAGGCGCGATCGCTCACTCCTGCACAAGCTTTGGCTGCAGGAGCAAATTACCTCGTCATTGGGCGTCCTATCACCGCAGCGGCTGATCCAGAGTTAGCTTGGAAAAGGATTTGTGAGGAATTAGTGGCGGTGACATGAACTCAGGAGTGAAAAACAAAAATAAAAGCTTGTGGCTTCTTTGTTGTGTCTTCTGGCTATTATCAAATGCTCTAGATACCCCAGTACAAGCTAAAAAAATCACTCCCAACCCCTCCACCCAATCGGAGGGGAAACCGATTGATCCTAATAGGTTTTCTTGCTCAAACCAAAATCTAGAAACACTAACGACTCAACTCTTGCAAGATTTACCAAATTATGCGAATAGAGCAAGTCAACGCGCCCGTCGCTTGAGCAGGGCAACTGACGTTTATAGTTATATGGTAGTGGCGGGAAGACCTGAGTTTACACCGCTACCTCTTGATCCTAGTGGATACACGGCAGATTCAGTAAAAACTGCTTCCGAAAAAGTAGAGCAAGTTTTTTTTACGACTTTAGAGCGACAATATACTGCAGGCAAACCAGTTCAATTACAGGAATTCCACTGGCTGTTTCTCACAAAAACAAAAAGTGATTGGCGTTTTGTGATGATGTTTTCCCAAATTGGTTCGTTTCCCAAGAATCAGCCACCGACACCGCCGCGAGATAGTAGTGATGGTGTCGTTGCTCAAGCAGTTGTTGCTTGGTTACGAGATTGTCAAGCCGGAAGTGTGCGTGTGCGTTCTCGGAGTTTGAAAGGTTCGTCTCAAAAGCCGCCACCATCACAACCGCCGCCACCGCCATCACCGCCTCCACTGTCGCAACCGCCACCAGAGTCATAGTTGCTACCGCTGTCATGTCCCCCAGCGTCGCCACCGAACCAACCACTGTCGCTGCTAGCACCGTCATGTCCTCCAGCATCGCCAGTGTACCCACTGCTGTCGCTGCTACCACTAGAACGCTTATGGGTTTTGCGTTTCTTAATGCTTTCATCATCTTCCATGAATAACCATTTCAACATAAGCCTTCTCCTTTGCAATAGTGCGTGACTGTATGCTCAACCATCTGCGCCAGATTGGGGAATACCTGATAGATGGAGGATGGTTATTTAGCTACCAATTGAAGCGACAGCATTCCGGATTTTCTGCCAAACTTTTGCTCAAACACCAAATACTTACCAGCTACTGGTTTTTATGGATTTCATCAAACTTAGCACGCACTGCTTGTATATCCTGCCACGTTAACCACTTAGGCTTGCCGACTTCACGGGATTGGTTACGTAGCAAATAAGACGGGTGAAAAATTGGCATACACAAACGCCCATCCCACTCCATCCACTCTCCACGAATTTTGGAAATTGCGCGCTTATCACCAGTTAACCCTTTAACAGCCGTTGCACCTACAAAAAGAATAATTTTTGGATCAACCAGGCGAATTTGTTCCAATAAATAAGGCTTGCAAGCGTCCATTTCTTCAATGGTAGGAACTCGGTTATCAGGAGGTCTACACTTGTTGATATTACAGATATAAACGTCAGTTTCAGTGTCTAATTTTACTGATGCCAAAATTTTCTCTAACAGCTGTCCTGCTTTGCCAACAAAGGGTAAGCCAGTTTCATCTTCAGTTTGACCTGGTGCTTCCCCCACAACCATAATTGGTGCTTTAAGATTACCCCTTCCAACAACAGCATGAGTACGTGTCTTTCCCAATCCACAACGGTGACACTGGTTGCAATGCTGTGCCAATTCCGTCATATTGGCATAGGTTCCAGTCGGAATGGGAATTTTCGCGTCTTTAGGAATCAGCTCTTTTTGGTCATTCGAGTCAATACTTGAATCCTCGAAGAGACTGAGTTGTTGTTCGTTACTCATGTGTGGGTTTTATCACCAAGAATGTCAGGGCAGCGGATTGAATTAAGAATTGGTATTACAATTGTATTTGTGCTGGTTTAACAACGACACGACCATTTTCCACAACAGTGCAATTTTTAGACATACTCTTGCAGTTGTCAAGTGGAGTATCAATACATTGCATTTGTCCAGACTGCGTTTTATGGTTATAATTGTTTTGCTCTTGTTGTTGAATCAGACTAACAGCACAACAAGCAGAAGTGGTTAACAACATTTCAAGTACTTTTACCTCTATATACTATTATCGCTCGTAATGGTTGTATTTTTACGAGAAATAAGTAAGTATCTCAAATAAAATATTAAACCTCACCACCTTTGCTTTTAATGACGCAAAAATCTTTCCCTCTATAGTTACTAGAGGTGACACACTCTCCATCTATGTCATCCACCTTTGCTTTTAATGACGCAAAAATCTTTCCCTCTCCTTGATAAGGAGAGCCAGTGCGTTGCGGAGCCAGTGCTGAAGACGGGTTTCCCGTCGCAGGCATCTGGCGTTGGGGTTCCCCCAAAGTCTGCCGGGGGAAGCTTCCCCCGGCGAGCTTTGACCGTTGTAGCACCTGGCGTGAGGGATGCCCGATAGGGCAGGGTGAGGTTTTCCCAGATTTTTGGATGATTCTATGACTTGTGTGTACACCGTCGCTCACAAGTTCTACTCCCACTTTTTCAAAGCCTTAACGCTTGGGCAGCTGTAAACCACTACGTTCTAGCATTTGCCGCACTTCAGGGCTAGGGCTGTAATTATAGCCAAAAGAGGAGCGCTCTGAATCATCTACAATCTGAGGCGTTAGCAATACAATCACCTCATTACGTTCGTTAGTTTTGTTTGTTCTTCTAAAGAGTGAACCAAGAAGCGGAATATCACCCAATATAGGAACCTTAGAGACACTTACTCGCTCTGAATCTTGAATAATACCACTGAGAATTAATGTCTGACCATCACGCAGACGAATTAAGCCAGAATTAAGAGCACGCTTAGAAACTAAAAATATTCTTTGGCTACCACTCGAACCTAAGTTAATTTCAGCTGGAGCCTGAGGAGCTGCAATAGTGGGAGCTACTGAGAGAGATACAAAACCATTGTCATCAATCCGTTCAATTTTAACAGCCAGGGTTAAACCTACTTGTTCTTTATCCGCTGCAATTGTTTCTGTGGCAAAATTCTGATCGCGAACGATTTGCCTTTTTATATTACCTACTACTTCCTGAGTCAGGTTAATACTTGCGCTTTGACCTTCTTGAACAATTAAGGTGGGGTCAGTCAAAATCTTGGCGTTACCATTTTGTACTTGAGCTTGTAAGTTAACAAGCAAACGTCTAGGAAACTTAAGCGGATTTTCTGGCAATGGGTTTTTGATTGTTGGAGAACTAGATACACTTCCACTCACTTCAGAACTCGTAGCTGGTCTAGAACCGCCAAAATTGAGAACTGCTGCACCGCCATCATTAGTAAAGAAGTTGTTACCAATGCCAAACGAAAAGCTAGTGTTAAAGTCTTTTGTGTTCAGTAAATTAACATCGACAATTTTGACGTTAACGACAACTTGCCGACGGCGGATATCAAGCTGAGTTAGTTGAGATGTCGCCATTTCAACTTGCCTGGGAGAACCAATTAAAGTAATGGAATTAGTGCGTTCGTCTCCTAGTGCTTGTAAACCTCGGAGTAAGGGTGTTGAATATTTGGAGTCATCAAGACTTAAACGTTCAATTTTGGTTTCTGTTGTCGTCTGACTTTGGGTGAGGGGGTTGACAGTACCACCCACAGGTACAGCACTAACACTAGTCACTTGACGTTCGCGGCTGACTGCACTTTCTGCCCCTAAACCAACCAAAAAGTTTAATGCTGTGTCCACCTTTGCCTGATTGAGTCGCACACTACGTACAATTACATCACGAACGGCATTAGGCAGTTTCGTTCCAACAAAAATTGTCCGTCCTCTGCGGTTTGCTTCAAGACCACTCAGACGCAAGACATAGTTAAAAACATCTTGAACTGACTCGTTTTCTATATCCAGCGAGATTGTTGGTCCATCACTCCTAGTAGTACTTTGCTGTCCAGAAGAAGCTTGTTCTGATGTCTGTGTTCCCGTGAAAGCCAGGTTAAGACCAGCAGCACGAGTCAGCAGTGACAAAACCTCACGTACCGGGGCTTCTCGCAATACCAAGCGAGACACCCGTTCTTGAGTTCCCAAGTCAATGTTGCTAAAAGAAGCATCGAGATTGGAGATAGCAATATCACCTACAGGTGGTGCGATCGCTTTTGGCAAGATAGGCGAAGTTTGGTTCGTATCTAAACCTGGTGCTGCTGGTTGCGTAGGTTGAGGTGAGGGAGAAACAGGGGACGCAGTTTGTATTGGTACTGTTTGTGGCGTAGTCGTCCTCGCCTGTCTTGGCTGTGTTGAGGTAAAGCCCAGAATAATGTTATTCTGCTGTCGCACCACGGGTTCACTGTTGGGGGCGCTGCTGGTTCCGGTAACTATCACCTGAATGCTATTGGCATCAAGCTGATGAATTGTCACTGAAGCAATTCCGGAAGCTGGATTATCTTGACGGAAAGTATTTCCTTTTGGTAAACGTAATTGAGTGTTAATAATACCTACGACTAAAGCGTTACCTTTTTTTGTCGTAATTTTTGTTGTAACAATTTGTGGGCGCGAAGCCAAAGCAGTTTTCAATATGACGTTAATTCCAGCATCAACTGGACTTAGCTGCACTCCAGTAATTTGAGTAGTCTGTGCCCATACTGGTTGATCTGCCAAAACAATCATTGCAGCTGCACCTAATACAAAACTACTAGCACTAGCGTGAAGCTGTTTCACAGTTTATTCCTCACAATTGAAAAACCTAACAAGAAAACTTTGCTTGTCCTGTGCTTTGGATCAAAGCGATTTGAGCTTTTGGCAGCTAAGCTCTTAGCATAGCTTTCTCGACAATCAACACAACTACGTTGATATATTTCCTTATAATTGTTCAAAATGAACAGTTTTTTTACCTGAGAGTCACTAAAAAACCCAAGCTTGCATAACACTCGTTCGTATGTCCCCTCAGCAGATACTGCCTCTCATAATTTTCATCTTTACTATTTGTAAATTTTGTAAATATATTTATCCCCTATAAATGCACCCTCAACTGCCACCATCGGTTTTTACTGTTTTTAAAGATGCAAGGATACTACTTAAAATACTCAACTCACTAATGAAGTGTATTTTAAAGAACATTTAATTAAGTATAGCATTATTATTTATTACTATGCAAATAGCTAAAACTAAGTAATTATGCTGTGTTCTTGTTCAAGGTGCTGAATGTGGAATTTATAGCTAAATTAGTATTTGCAACAATTACTTTAATTTCTTCCTACTAGAGATCGCCAAAAAAAAACTACTATTCAAAATCCACGAAAAGCTTGTAATACAAGCTTTTTGAATTTTGAGAGAGGTTTGCCCTTGCGGAGGAAATCTCCGTAAGCGCAAAGCGCACGCAATCATGCGCTCTTGCGTAAGGCGTGCCGTAGGCATACAAAGCAGCATCTTTGGAGGAGACTCCAATCTATGCCCTATCCCTACAGCACGGCTGCACCTAACGGGTAACCTGCGTGAACAGTGATCAGCGAATGCGTGAATTCCAAAGCAGCAGTCGTATGTTGTGCCAATAGTAATCATGACCATTACTAAAAGCAACAAGATATTGTCGGTATCTAGCCTTGAGCCAAATTTATTAGCAAAGGAGATATTTCCGTTATCTTGCGTTTAAGAAGAAAACGGTTGCAATTTTGTTTGTCAGATCTCATACATTTAAACTGCTAATTTTCTTGTTATGAGTCATTAGTCAGAGCAGCACAATGCAGGAGGGGCTTCTCTCACCTGTTAAGCGTATTTCTTGTAGAGAGTAACGCTAACTCAAGACTTGCCCAAAAAGTTAGATTTACCAACACCAAGTTACTAATCAATTCAGAATGTGCAAGGAAAAAAACCAGTCGTTGCAAAAAGTCTAGCCAATAGCCGTATACAAATCAAATGCGGCACAGCTTACAAGCTATAGCCAACACATTTTTAGCACGATTAATAGCAAAAGCCCAACAGATCAGGTGAAATTAATGCCAACACAGAAAGCTTTAGCCATTGATGCAACTAGAGTAGAAGGTCGCAGGCGTATACTTCCTAGACGACCTGTGTTATCTAGCCACCATGCTAGATGGGAAAACTTATATCTGGAGTATCACCTTCAACCAGAGTATGAAAGCCCTGAACATTATGCATCCCATTATACACTTGCTATTCGTGTGCGTAGTCAATCACATTTGGAGCGATCGCTTGGTGATTGCCACAAAACTGAAAGTCCTATCCCTGGCGATGTGGCGATTATTCCTCCCCAAACCATCCACAAGGTATCTTCTTCTCAAGAGTCGGAATTTATTGCTTTATGTTTAAATTCTGAGTTTGTCTCAAATATTGCTGGTGACTTAGTGAATCAAGATGTTGTGGAGATTATACCACACTTTTCCAAGCCTGATCCCTTAATTTATCAAATTGGGCTTGCCCTTAAGACAGCACTGGAATCAGATAGGTCGCCTAGCCGTCTTTATGCTGAATCAATGGCGACTGCGCTATCAGCTCATCTCTTGCAGCATTACTCTGCGGCTAAGCACAAATTTCCAGAATATCAAGGAGGATTGCCGAAATATAAACTACAGCGAGTCATTGAATTTATTATCGACAATTTAGCAGATAATTTACTCCTTGACATCATGGCAAAAGAAGCAGGTATAAGTCAGTACCACTTCTGCCGCTTGTTCAAGCAGTCTACTGGGCTTTCTCCCTACCAATATGTGATGCACTGCCGCATTGAGCGTGCTAGGATGCTGCTGCTACAGAATAAACAAAAAATTTCTGAAGTCGCGTCACAAGTAGGTTTTGCTGACCAAAGTCAATTCACCCGTCACTTCAAGCGCGTAATGGGAGTAACACCCAAAGAAATTCGTGCAAAAAGTTAGCAAGAATATCACAAAATAGCAAGAATCATCTAGACAGCAGGAATCAGGATTTTATATACCTTTAAATAAACATCAATGTCCCTATTAATCTCGACTAGTGGTATTCGATCCAAAAGATTCTCCTAATAGCTCCCGTTGGAAACACAGGACTCATTTATTGCCACTCAAATTCGGCAAGTTTGTTCATTTAACAACTCTTGCGATAAAAGTTGGAGGCTGGGGGATAAAATCCTCCCTTATCCCCCGCATTTCTTGTTGTGGTGCCCACAGATAGTCCTGCCAAATTCAAGGGATTGGGAGAAATCGAATCAGAGTGATGAGTGTTGCGGTGCATCTCCAAAGAGACGTTTGCAAAAAACTGCTTACTGGACGTTTTACCACTACGTCCTTTTCTTATCTGGAGAAATAAAGGAGAGCGTATGAGCGACAATTGTAAGCTTCGCTGTACTCGCCCTGATACTATTCGCCATAGTACAACTTTAGAAGTTCAAGCGCAACTGATTGACATCCTCAACCAAACGCTGGCAACTACTATTGATCTCAAGACTCAGTTCAGGCAAGCCCGTTGGAATGTGAAAAGCATGAACTTTCATCCTTCACACGAATTATTTCACGAAATTGCAATTGAACTAGAGTTGTATATTGATATGCTTGCCCAGAGAATAACAGTTCTTGGTGGTTTAGCCAGAGGAACAGCTCGATCTGCTGTCAAACATTCAGTTTTACCTGAATACCCCTTTCATCTTACACAAAGTCAAGAACACATAGCATCCCTAGCAGAGCGTCTATCCATCTATGCCTCTTTGCTGTGGGAGAATATTGACCGCACCGCTATTTTGGGGGATGCTGAGACAGCGTACGTCTACGCCGAAATCTCTAGCGTCATTGACAAGCATTTGTGGTTTTTGGATGAACAGCTGATGAACTCATACTTTGATGATGATCATCGAGTAGCTTCTCATAACTAAAGAAACTACTCTCAAAAATTTCCAGGGCGCTGATCACTGAGTACAGAATGGCACAAGTTCGTAGCGATTGTTGGTTAAGGTCCGCTAATCCCAACCGAAACCACGCTGCTACGGAATGAAAAAAACTGTACTCAGATTAACCAAAAATTTTCTAGCTAATTGTTGTGGCTAAATCTATAATTACACATAAAGATTAACTGATTTAATTTTTTATTTTTAATCATCAGGGGTTGACGTTAATCCTTCCGCGACATATTAACTTTCCTGGGATAAGAGTTAACTCTTGGATATCAACATCCGATCCCAGATTGAAAGAAAGTTCTTTGTGACTAGGCTCAAGCAGGGCTCCTATATCGCTTTTGACTTGGATTGATGAGAGTAGCAATTCCTGTGTGCTAATTAGCTGCGGACTCATACTAATATCTAAATGAGTAGGCTCGCCTTCGTCTGCCAAAATAGCGAAGAGTGTTGCTTTACTCTGCTCAAGGTCAATTTTTTTCCAAGTTATGGACTTGGATTTAAACTGGTGTTCTGGAAAAAGTTCAACCATAACCTCATATAAACCAGTCGATAACAAGGTAGATGACACAGACGCATTGAGATCCTCCTGTGATTGGATCAGCTCGCCAACTACTGGTACTGTTTCTAATAGTCGTAGTGGTTGTCCTTTGAGTACTGAGCCAATATTGATACGAATATTTTCTGCAACTAGTTGAATTTGTGTAAGATGGAGACCTCGATATACAGCATGACTGGCAAAAACAGATACCCAAGGAATGCAACCAGACAGAAGTTGGCGATCGCTGGCTTTGATTTCGACTTCCAGTTGAGAGACTTGGCTCACTTGAGTTTTCAACCACAGCTTGAGTGCTGCTGTCAACACATTTGTGACAATACGTGTCTTGTGTGATTTTTTCGAGTGTAAATGAGACTCTTGCATTGAACTATTTTGCTTATGATTATCCAAATAGAGAGATACCAGGAATTTTTACGGTATGTTAGTGTAGCGTTTTGGGAAACTCATGACAAAATGTAGAGATATTATTTGCTGATTAACATTTTGATTGATCATCAGTAATTTACACATGCAGGCACGGTTACAAAAAATTCTTTCTCAATGGGGTATAGCCTCACGTCGTGAAGCTGAAGAGATGATCAGGCACTCACGCGTGCTCATCAATGGTGAATTGGCACATTTGGGTCAAAAGGCTGATCCTCAAACAGATACTATCACGGTTGATGGAAAGCAACTGTCTGTCCTACAGCGCCCAGCTTTCATTTACCTGTTACTGCACAAACCACTTGGGGTGCTGACTACTTGTGATGATCCAAATGGAAGACCTACTGTATTAGACTTACTTCCTAAACAAATAAGTTCCGGTCAAGGTATTCACCCAGTAGGTCGGTTAGATATAGATTCTACAGGAGCATTAATACTTACAAACGATGGAGACCTCACTTTTGGTCTAACTCATCCTAGTCATAGTATTTCTAAGACATACCGTGTTTTGGTCAAAGGACATCCTCCACAAGAAGTTCTACAGATGTGGCGTCAGGGTGTGGTCTTGGATGAGACAAGAACGCGACCAGCACAAGTACGAATCATAGAAAAGTTTGCTTCTTCTTGCTGCTTAGAAATTATTTTGAAGGAGGGGAGAAATCGTCAGATTCGCCGTGTTGCTCAACAATTGGGATACCCAGTTATTGAACTACATCGCACTGCTATTGGTTCTATTCAATTGCAAACGCCTGGAAAAGGTCACTTAGGTGAAGGTGAGTATCGCCATCTAGAGGAGTTTGAAATTCTTTTTTTAAAAAAAGCAATTGCAGCAGTTTCCTATTAAAGATTCAGTGTGGTTAAGGAGTTTAACAGTATATGACGTGGCAAACAAAGAAAGACAAGGATGAATCTATACCTTCATTCGAGCAACAAAGAGCCGAAATTCTCGCCCAAATGGGTGCTCAACTGTTGGCGTTACGCTTGGGACAGGGTTTATCCCTAGAGGAAATGGTGCTTTTGACCAAAATTCCCCAACGACTATTAGAGGCGATAGAACAAGGTGATTTGACTAAACTCCCAGAGCCAATTTACACTCAGGGTTTGATACGGCAATTTGCTGATGCACTAGGGTTGAATGGCGCAGAGTTTTCCACTACCTTTCCTACAGATATAGACCAGTTCAGCCAAAACTTAGGTTGGAAAAGGACATCAGGGAGTCAATTACGCCCTGTCCATCTTTATGTGCTATACGTATTTTTAATTTTTTGCTCCGTCACTGGTTTGTCTAAGTTACTCAACGCAACAACATTACAAGCAACTTATAGCCAAAATAACCAGAAAGAACAAACACAGCCCCTAGCACAACAACAAACCACCCAAAATCAAAAAGTACAACTTGTTCAAGCTGTCAGTAAATTACCTGACAACGCCATAGAACCGCAGCAGGTGCAAATTGGTGTTACATTGAAACAGACATCTTGGATAAAAGTGGTAGCCGATGGCAAACTCCAGTACGAAGGTGAACTCCCACAGGGGACTCAACGTACTTGGATGGCTCAGGGACAACTGACTGTTAAAGCAGGTAATGCGGGTAGCGTGTTGATGAGTGTTAACAAGCAACAAGCTAAGCAATTCGGAGAACCGGGTACAGTCAAAGAAGTGACGATCGCAGCTAATACTAGATCTTAAGGAAAGGGAGAGAGTGGGGGAAAATATCCTTCACTCCCTCTTGGGTTTGCTATCTCCTCACTTAGGTTGCGGCGCACGTCCACATAACTTAGTGAGATTTTGTAGGCGATCGCTTAATTCCTTAGTCAAAGCATTCGCTTGATAGCACCACTCCCAGTTACCTTCGGCTTTACTAGGGAAGTTCATCCGCGCTTCACCTCCTAAGCCCAAAAGATCCTGTAACGGAATAATTGCTTGATTCGCCACACAAGTCATCGCAAGTCGAATCAAATCCCAATGAATCCCTTCAGGACTTTGACAACCCAAGAAAAGCAACAAGTTTTGCCTTTCCTCTTCTGAGGCTGTATTGAACCAGTTTACGGTTGTGTCGTTGTCGTGAGTTCCGGTGTAAACGATACAATTGGGTGAATAGTTGAAAGGTAAAAATGGGTTAGCAGCGTCAGAACCAAAGCCAAACTGCAAAATTTTCATTCCAGGAAATTCATACTTATCTCGCAGCGCTTCTACTTCTGGCGTAATGACTCCCAAGTCCTCCGCCATCACAGGTAGCTTACCTAATCGCTGTTTAATTGTCTCAAACAATTCTTCTCCAGGGGCTTTGATCCATTCTCCATTCATGGCTGTTTGTTCCCCTTTTTTAACAGCCCAGTAAGCTTCAAATCCTCGGAAGTGGTCAATACGGATTACATCTAGATAATCCAGCATCGCCTCAAAGCGTCCTATCCACCAGCTAAAGTCCTGGTTTTTCAATCCCTCCCAGTTATAAATGGGGTTACCCCATAATTGACCAGTGGCGCTGAAGTAATCTGGTGGAACTCCCGCCATCAGTGCTGCTTCTCCCGTCTGTTCGTCCAAGCAAAAAATATGGGGATGGGACCACACGTCAGCACTGTCATGGGCTACGTAGATAGGAATATCGCCAATAATTTGAATACCGCTCATATTGGCATAGGTTTTGAGTTGGGACCACTCGCGGAAAAATTCGTATTGGGTAAACTTGTAATAAAAAATTTCCGTACTCAACTGCCGTTGTGCCTGTTCTATTGCTTCCGGTTGACGCTTGGCAAGTTCTCGGTCCCAAGTATGCCAACTTGTTCCATTATGGGAATCTTTGAGCGCCATAAACAAGGCATAATCCTCTAGCCAATAGGCTTTGCTATCACAAAAACCAGCAAATTCCTTCTGCTGCAAGGGTGTTGCCCTATCTTTAAAATTCTCGCAGGCTTTTTTTAACAGTTCGATTTTAATGGGTATGACCTTGTCGTAATCTACCTTAGATTCTTGAAAAACTGGTAAATTAGCAAAGTCCTCCTCAGATAGCATACCCAGTTCTACCAATTTTTCTGGACTAATCAGCAGCGGATTTCCAGCCATTGCTGAATAAGAAGCGTAAGGAGAGTTACCATACCCAGTTGGTCCTAGAGGTAGCACTTGCCAAAATTGTTGGCCGCTTTCTCTGAGAAAATCAATGAACTCATAAGCTTGGATTCCTAAATCCCCAATGCCAAATCGGCTGGGAAAGGAAGTGGGATGTAGCAAAATACCGCTGGATCTAGGAAAAGGCATACTGAACCTATTATTAATGAGCGAACAAATGCACGATGCTACCTCTGGGCAGCTCCTTCTGGGAGCATCGCATTGAATCTATCACAGAACTAGTAACTGGGGATGCATCCAGTAACCTGACATTGATTGTCCTTTGCCTTTGGTTAAATGACCGAAACTAAGGGTATGGGGGAGCTAGTGCCCCCAAAACTCTCGGATACAAGCCCTCAATAATTGTATCCCTTACACCCTTATCCCCTACACTCCTAGTTCTTGACTAACAATTAATGACTAATAACTCATGACTTACCGAAATCCTGCTCCAACAGTTGATATCATCATCGAATTGATTGACCGTCCTCATCGACCAATAGTGTTAATTGAGCGACATAATCCCCCTTTAGGTTGGGCTATCCCCGGTGGTTTTGTAGATTACGGAGAATCTGTTGAGATAGCTGCACAGCGCGAGGCTTTGGAAGAAACTAGCTTGCAGGTGGAGTTGGTTGAACAATTTCATGTGTATTCTGATCCCAGCCGCGATCCCCGCAAGCACACACTCAGCGTTGTGTTTTTGGCAACTGCAACAGGTGAACCCAAAGCAGGGGATGATGCTAAGGCTATGGGAATTTTTGAGTCTTGGCGTGTGCCAGTGAATTTATGCTTTGACCATGATAGAATTTTGCGGGATTATTGGCGATATCGGCATTATGGGATACGTCCCAGGTTGGATTAACTGTTAAACCACGAAGACGCGAAGGGCGCGAAGAAGAGAAATGAGTAGAAGGGTTATTCGTACTGATAAGGCACCTGCACCTGTGGGACCGTATAATCAAGCGATTGTCGCGTCTGGTGAAATGATTTTTGTCGCTGGGCAAATTTCTCTTGATCCCAGTACGGGAAAGATTGTTGGTGAAGGGGATGTGACTGGGCAGACTCAACAGGTGATGGCAAATTTAGAAGCAATTCTCACATCTGCTGGGGCGAGTTTTGAGAATGTGGTGAAAACAACTGTGTTCTTGGCGGATATGAATGATTTTGCCGCGGTAAATGCGGTATATGCAAAGTATTTTGATGAGGCGACAGCGCCTGCGCGTGCGTGTGTACAGGTATCGCGTTTACCCAAGGACGTGTTGGTAGAGATAGAGTGTATTGCGGTCATTTCAAGCTAAGTTATGGCGAATGAGTTGCTCATCTATCTATACTTCGAGTAACTCTTCGTTGGAAAGTTCTCTTAGTAATTTTTCGTTTGTTGTTTTCTTGATTTTAAACCTTGTATTTTTACTGTCATGAAAGCAAAAAAAAGCACTTTACTATTTTTCATCAAGCATATTATCAAGAAACAGTAGACGCATAGAAAATCAAATTGCATACTATCCGTATCAGGTTCACTCTGTTTGTTCAAGCACGAACTCTCCTTCCCTGATCTCCCCAAATGAGTGTTCAGGAATCATTTACGATTGCTATAGAAGTTTTTATCAGTAACTCATGTCCGAAAATCGTCTGACACTGAACTTAGTAGAAGGTTCCGTCTCTTTTAGTTTTTCACCTCAAGCAGCACGAGAATTCAAAGCAGCGCTGGATCAATTGATGCAAAGCCTTAAAGCTGTTGCTGCTAAAACCACTCCTGGTGGTAAACCTAGTCCCCAGCGTCCAATGGAATATCGTTACACGGGAGAGGTATTTTTAGAAATTTTTTGTAATCCCAATATCTGGTCTACTCCTTTTGCAGCCAAAGTCCTGCTAACCGTCCGCGATGCAACTATTCGCTTGACAACAGAAGCCGAACTGACGCGCGTCATAGAAGATATCAACCAGTATCTCGAACAAGTCGGATAATGGTAGGTGCGAATGATATTCGGGAAAAATAAGAGTTAACGTCGATTGATTCTTCCTCTCCCTGTTAAGAGTTCCCTGTTAAGCGTGTTTCTTCAGAGTTAAACTGGCGGCGCACCCCCGGCTACTAATGGAAAAAACACTCTTTTCACGCCAGATACCTAGGCGACTGCGTAAGCGCAAGCGCACGAATCGAGCGTTCGCGCAGCGTCTCCGTAGGAGATACGCGTAAGCGTGTCCCTTTGGGACTTACAAAGTAGCGTTTGGTGCAGGAGATACCCGAAGGGCAGTGGCTCCCCTACACCCTTACACCCTTACACCCCTTTCTTAAGAGAGATACAAAATTTCCGGAGCAGTTTATAAAATTGAACTGCTCCGGAATTCACACGTCTAAAGGCATTAACACCCTAAAATATCTACACCCAAAGTGCAACGACACTTCTAGGGCTACTTTGACAAGTGGTTGCAAAGCCGATGTAGATTAAAAATCTCCAGAAAACACTTTTGTATCGATGGAAGATGGGATATTTGAGATTTTGGACTGGAAAAGGTTCATAAAAAGCAGAGATTACATTTCAAATTGAGGGTTAAATCCCTTTTTATCAATTTCTATATCCCATTCCAGAATCAAAAATGAAAAACTGATTAGTCGTTTTCCCACTGTTCCCGACCAATCAGATCGGCAATGCGATCGCGCAGCAAGAAATCACACTTTTCTAATTCACATTCAATACATACCCACTCTCTAGCCGGGATGTATTGGCACAAGGTATAAATCGGCTGCTGTCTGCTTACCAAGCCCTTTTGCACCAGTCGGCGTGCTTCATCTTGTATCACATCTAGAGAATAGTAACTGATAGAAGGCACCGTATTCACACTCATGGTTTTTGCTCACAATTTAACACTTAATTGATTTCCCAAAATCCCTTAGGAACAAAGGCTGATAGATATGAAAAACTAGTCGTCGGGGTTTTGTAGTTTTATATACGGAACTATTTTCATTTTGACGCTATACATCCTAAAATTATATGAAGAAATGTTACGAAAATCAACGAGTCATGACATTTGCTTAAATTGTATTGCATATTAACACATTAGGAGAGTTGATTCATCTTGCTGACGTTGTTGAGATAGTTGTTGCCTACCAAAAAGCACGGTTTGGCAAGGCAAGATGTTTTAACAAGACAGATTGTCTACATACCAAAGAGGGTGCGTAGAGCGCGGTCTTGTGCTGCTGGCATTTGCCCATAAGAAAATACACCAGGAATATCCATCGGAAGTAAAGGTATAAACTGTTGCCATACATATGGGCTACCGTATAAGACAAAAGCTTGTAAGCCCTTGGTTGTTAACAATTTCTTAAATAAGTCTTCTGCTGCCTTAGTGAGTCCTGCACTACCACGAAATGGATTTCCTCTGATAAAGACTTGTAGTAAAGTCGGATGATTTTCCTCCAAGTTACTAGTGTTTTGAGTTTGAGAATCAACAATTTGGATTTTATATCCCACCTGGTTAGTAAGTGTAATTACTGGTGCATTTTTGTCTAAAAAAGCACAATTTATGATTTCATCAACAATGATTATATTGTATAAATTCACTTTTTGCTTATTATTAAGTTTTATGACATCTATGAGTTGCTCTAATGCTAACGCAGAGCCGTGAATGATTTGGCTTTGCTGCAAAATCTCACCAACAATCTCAAGAGAATCCTTTTGGGCGGTGCGCTCGATAAAACCTGTAGTCGTGACTGGTTCACAAGAGACTTTGCTCTTTGCTTGCCAAATGCGCTCAACAGACTCGCGAATGCGTGATCGCGAAATCCGACCACTTTCAACAGCGGTACATACAGCACTGATAGCCTCTTCAGGATCAACAGGCATGAGTAAAATATCAGCACCAGCAAGCAATGCCATCACAACAGCTTCAGTTGCCCCATAGCGGTTGGCAATAGCACCCATAACCAAAGCATCTGTAGTTATCAAGCCTGAAAAGCCTAATTTTTGCCGCAACAACCCTGTTAATATCTTGTGTGACAAGGTTGCTGGTAATTGTGGATCTAAACTAGGTATTAATAAGTGAGCGCTCATGACTGTATCCACACCGGAGGCGATCGCCGCCGCAAAAGGTGGTAATTCCACTTCTGCCAGTCGCTGTAGCGAGTGCGGGATCACAGGCAAATCCAGATGAGAATCAACAGCCGTGTCCCCATGTCCTGGGAAATGCTTCGCCGTTGTCAGCACAGGATGAGTCTTTGCACCACGAATAAAAGCGCAAGCCAACTGACTAACCTCATCAGGCGTTTCGCCAAAAGCGCGAACATTAATCACAGGGTTATCAGGATTATTGTTCACATCCACCACAGGAGCGAGTACCCAGTTAATCCCAATGGCTAAAGCTTCTTGTGCAGTGATAGCTCCCATTTTTTGGGCATAATCCAAACCCAACTTTTGGTCCTTGCGGAAGATAGAGGCTAACGCCATTGGTGGCGGAAACCAAGTTGAGCCACTAAACCGCTGTCCAACACCTTCTTCAATATCAGCAGCGATCAGTAGAGGAGTTTTCGCCCATTTTTGCAATTGTTGTGTCCTGATAGCTAATTCCCCAGCACTTCCCCCCAGTAAAATCACTCCACCAACCCCCAAGTCTTGCACCCAGTGTTGGAGTGTCGCTGCTGGTGGTTCCCAGACAGGATACTGAATTTGATGATCAAATAAAAAGCCGGAGGCACGAACAACGATCATCTGAGCCACCTGTTCAGGCAGGGAGAGTTTGTCTATATCGGGCAGCATAGGCAGTTACAATACAAAATTTAAAAACAGAAAACCCAACACAACAAGCAAGAGTACCGACAGCTATCTTAGTTTGCTAAGCAAAAACCAATGGCTTTGTTTCCAAAGTACATGGCATGTCAAGTGAAAATGCCACTAAGGGAGTTTGCTACGCAAAAATCGACTTCAAGGGTCAAGTTGCACCAGCCGAGAGATATTGTCCCTATGTTAGATGTAGGGAAAAGAATTTGCACTACACCCGAAACCCCACAGCTGACACTCTCAGGACTTACCAATATTTAGTTTTGTAAAGTACTCAGCCTTTTGGAATAGGTATAAACTGAGATATTGCACCATTTTTAGCAAAAAGCAGAATCTTTCAGTCAGACTTAAATCACAAGAATGCAAGATTTTGATTCCAAATAGACAACCAAATACAAAGAGTATATATTTACAGCGTTTTCAATTTATTTCACTCCTTAACCTCTTGATTTCCTGACTCAAACGTAGTCTTTAACCTGTAAATTGTTGTAACTGCCCTCTCAGTGAGCTTTGCATTAAGCAAATTAAAACAGACACGACAAGTCGTGTCTGTTAAATGTTTAGCTGATGTACGTTAATTAATTGTTGTTTACGTTACTTAATCCTCCAGACATAAATCTTCATTCTTTAATGAAGTTATTTTTGTTTTCTTCTGCCGGATTTTCTAGCTGACGTTCTAGCTCAAGCTTGTTTAACAGCGACAGCACCTTTGTACCGCGTTCTATAGATCGATCTTCTAGAAACACTACCTCTGGTGTACGACGCAGACGGACTCGTGCACCCAGTTCACTGCGGACGTAACCTGTCGCTGACTTTAACCCAGCCATTGTTTCTGCTTTGGCCTCCTCTGTGCCATAAATACTGACGTAGATTTTCGCATGTTGCAAATCTCCCGATACATCAACGTCAGTAACACTCACCATTCCTGTCCCCACACGATCATCCTTGATACCGTTGAGTAACATTTGGCTAACTTCCCGTTTAATTAGCTCAGCAACGCGGGAAACGCGGCGATCTGTAGCCATAAAATTCGTCTCCTCACAGAGGATCTACTACACATTACATAAATACGACTTTATTAGGGGAGTGAACTTCCCACCAAAGTCATAGTCTAAATTGTACTAAAACCAAGCATCGCACGCAGCGTGAGACTAATAAAAACCAGAGCGCCTAAAAAGAAGCCCAAAATAGGTATTAAAGTGAGTGGGCGTTTAAAAAGAGGTATCAAAGGCGCATAAGCATTCAAAAGCACACCCAAAAGTATTGTAATGAAGTAGCGAGCGTAGCGAGAAATATTATTCCAGAATCCGTCAAACATCTAGATTTAGACTACCTTATTATAGACGACACGTTTTTTTTGATTGGTTTATTTGTTCTCATTGTAATCTGACATGAGAGAATTACTCAGTTGCTCAACTTAAGGAAAGATAAAATGTCCGCTGCCATCGGAACTCTGTTAAGCGAAGTCATCGCAAAGACTTTCTTCTACGTTTTTAAAACTTTATCTACTTAATTTCATCAAAAAAACACCAATTTGAATAATTACCACTCTTCTCTTTTCTTTTCTTTCTTTTCTTAGCGAACTTTGCGTCTTCGCGGTTCATTTAACATTTATTTTTGATACTTAAAAGAAGTAGAGCCGGATAAAAAAACGTAAAATTTAGAAAGCCGGTTTATTGAATAAACCGGCTTTCTGATACCACTTATTTTATGTTTAATTTGGTGGTTCTACTTAACTAGGATATAATTATAGATAAAGAGCAAAAAGATTACAATTATATTGATTCTAATTTGTGAAATGTTAAGTCAAGTTTCTAAAGAAGATTTACCACGTCCGTTTTTAAAATGGGCTGGTGGCAAAAGCAGACTAATACCAACATATCATACCTTTTTTCCTAATGATTTCCAAAATTATTATGAGCCATTTATAGGAGGGGGAGCAGTTTTTTTCTATCTGTACAACAGACCGAAGGAAGCATTTTTAACTGATATTAATTCAGAACTCATTAATACTTATAATTGCGTCAAAAATCATTTATATGAATTAATTAATATTCTCCAATATCATGAAAAGCAACACAATAAAGATTATTACTATCAAATGCGAACTACTGTTGAGGATAGTGAAGTAAAAAAAGCAGCTCGTTTAATATATTTGAACAAAACTTGTTTTAACGGTCTTTACAGAGAAAACTCCAAAGGCAAATTTAATGTACCAATGGGCAGATACAAAAAACCTAATATTTGTGATTCATCTAGCTTACGTTTAGCATCACTTGCTTTGCAGTCAGCAGAAATAAAAGTAAGAAGCTTTGAACATGTGCTAGATGATGCTATAAATGAAGATGATTTTGTCTACTTTGATCCACCTTATTATCCAGTCAGTAGTACCAGTAATTTTACATCATATAGTCGTTATAGTTTTCATGAAAAAGAGCAAAATCAACTAAGAGAAGTCTTTGGAGAACTCGCCAAACGTGGCGTCAAGGTGATGTTATCTAATTCAGACACTTCATTTATTCGCGATCTTTATAAAGAATTTCATATACATACTGTGCTAGCTGGGAGATCAATCAACTCTAATGCCAAAAAACGTGGCGTCATTAACGAACTGTTAATTACTTCGTATTAGAGATGATTGTTAGTCCAAGCAATAAAAGTACTTAAATTATGTACAGCTAATAAATTGGGGTTATCAGCTACCTGGTTTTTTAACCAGATAATTGAGCCTGGTTTCATTCCTCCTCCGTCAATCAAAACAATCGCGGGTGCAGGATAGCAATTTTGGATATTCAAATTAACATAAGGAAGTTTTTCATCAACAGAGCCACTAATTTGCTGCCATTTACATTCAATAATAAAACCAGAAGGAATTGTTACTGAACCAATGATGTAAAAGTCTACATAAATATCAGTACCATAAATCCCTGATCCTATGTAAACTTGTCTTGCGTATCGTTTTGGAAAACTCGTGCAGTTTATAAGATGTCCTAAACGCTTCTTCTTTACGAGATTAGAACCGACTAGCTCATACCCATGCCCTAACAAAGTTCCTTCTACAGTTTTTTCCAAGACGTTGCCAGACTGATTTGCTCTGCCACCTTGAGTCATTGCTCTCTAGCTCTGGAGAATGAAGAATTGACTGTAGATTATAGCTTCTATTTTAAGATTAATTCACTTTTTGCTGCAACACTTGATAATTTTTCTAATCTGCGACTCTTCCTTTGTTCCACATTACCCTTCTCTTCTGAAACAGATAGAGAAAAGAGAAGGGAAGGAGAACAGCAGATTTTGAGTTAAAAGAAGGAAGAAACTATCTATGTTTAACATTAAACAAATAGGATAAACTCTAGAAAATTGAATAAGACTAGCTTCTTGGTTGATACAATTCACTATAACTTTAGCCTGCCTGCATTCCTGTGCTACCGTTGCGGATAGTCCATGCAATTTCTAACATTTGAGTCCAGCGTTTTTGTAGCTGTTTGGGAGTACATTTGATTGTTCTGGCGATTGCTTGATCACTTTGTTTTGCAGTTTTGAGCTGCAAAATTTGCTGCTGCTGTTCCGAAAGTTGGCTCACAAAGACTTCCCACTGTTGGGAGGATAAACCCAATTTCTGTTCTAGCCCTGCGCCTAACCATTGATGTACCAACTGCCACTGGTGTTGCTTGGCAAACTTTTCTACATGATACTTAAAACGCTGTTGTAGATAATCGCGCTGGCGGGTGGTTAAACCGAGAATTTGGTCAATTTCTGGTGCTGAGAGATCCTGCAGTTTTAAGGATAGATAATCTATGCAGTCAGCTTGACCGTGAGCTTCTAAATATTTTACTAATTCTGAGATGACGCGATCGCGCTCAGAATCTTCAGCAGGATCAAACTGAGATTGTGCTGTCATCACAGAGCGAACTTGTTGAACTGCTGAGTGACGCTGATAAGATTCTGCTTCTTCGGTTTTAGCAGATTCAACAGCCTGTTCAATATCTACTGTTGTTTCTTGAGGTAAACGACGAGCAAAACTTTGAGCACGTAATATAACCAACTGTTGATTACCGCTAGGCAGATTAATGCGACGTTTGGCATATTGTTCTGTAAACGCCATATATTCTGCCAGTTCCAGTTGAGTACGTGGGGTATAATCTTCCGGAAGTTCGTTTTCACGCCGGAAAGCTTTTATAGCTTCTAGATAAAATGCTTGTAGGAAATCTTCAATCAAGTTGTAACGAGCTTCAAACCCTAAATCAGAACTTGATATGATAATGTGGCGGTAAACCATCGCCCCCAATTGGCTATGTAATTCTACACGACCTTTTTTTGAACCCAATTGGTAGTAACGCAGGCATTTTTGCGAACGATGTCTTGCCAAGTTTAACAGCCAAGACTTAATTTGTCCTGATGTTTGGATGCGCGAACTTTTGCTGCAGATGCGTTCCACTTCTTTTGCTATGCGCTTTGCTATAGCTTGCACCGACGTAGATGTTGTTTTCACCTGAGGTTGCATTTCGTTGCACAGCAGTTGCACCAAAGCATCACTATTACAAACTTGCAATTGTTCCGTCGAAACGTGGTGATTTAAAGAAGGTGTGGATATGGGTAGGTTGGGAAGATTTGGTTTCATGACAATTCTCGAATTGGTATTGCACCGTACAACAATACTCAGACAGCACTACCAAGGCACGCCCCAGTAAGCAAATCTCTTTCATGGTTTTTACCCATCAAGAGTTGCCGTCAGCATTGTTCACACAATATGACTGTAAAACAACTGAAAAAGTTACAGTATTAGCGGTGTGTCGGTTTTTTTACAAACCACTAAAAAGCGACAGATACATGGATATCCGCCATGCTCCCCAAGTACCCCAAACCCTTACTGCACCAAGATTTTTAACACTTCAAATCATACCTAGTTCCAATGTTGTAGGTATGACAATCTAAAAACTGGAGTCATTTCTACTCTGTTTTATGGAATTGACAACTGGGGGCGTGAAGTTAAATATTTATACTTTTATACCCATGCAGCGACTTTTTCCCAGCCTAAACCCTGCCGCACTATCGTTGGTATTTCTCCTGTCATATCTAATATAGTAGAAACTTCATACTTGGGTTCCTCGCCAGTGTCCACAATCACATCTACCAATTTGTCCAAACGGTCAAATAATTCTATTCGGGATAGGTAAGTTTGTGCTTCTTTGTCATTATACTCATCATCTATATCATCATTAGGTGGTAAATGTGCTGAAGTCGAAATAATTGGGTTTGCCAGCGCTGACAATAAAGCTATACACATAGTATGATTTGGCACTCTAATTCCAGTGGTCTTCCGCTTCGGATTTTGTACCAGTCGTGGCACTAACTTTGTAGCAGGTAACAAAAACGTATACGGTCCTGGGATTAAGCTTTTCATCATCCGATAAGCATTATCGCTCACATAAGCATAAGTGGCTACATTAGAAAGCGAGGGACATAAAAATGTCAGTGGTTTATCATTTGCCAACTGTTTTATTTGTCTTACTCGCTCCACTGCTGATTTAGCATTTAAATCACAACCAATAGCATAAACTGTATCCGTAGGATAAAGCATCACTGCGCCACGTTGCAGTTGTGCTTGTATTTCCTCTATACGCCGGACTTGGGGATTATCAGGATGAACTTGGAAAATTTTTGCCATAGAAATAAAAAAAAGGCCAGTAGTTAATCGTTAGTGGTATTTTTAGCACTTAACAACTCGCAACTAACAAACAATTAATAATTAATGACGCAAAAAAGCACTTAGAACGCAAAACTTAGAATGAAATCTTGGGTACAATCCCCCGAAATCGTCCGTGAAATCCATTGTGAACGTTGAGCGGAGCCGAGATGTTAATCCAAAATCCAAAATTCCTAATCCAAAATCCAAAATCTAAAATCCAAAATTGTTTGACTCATTATGACTAAAATTGCGTATCTTCAATGTCCGACAGGAATTTCCGGTGATATGTGCCTGGGATCTGTGGTTAGTTTGGGTGTTCCTTTAGAGTATTTAACTCAAAAACTCAACGGGTTAGGGATTGAGCATGAGTATCAACTGAGAGCAGAACTTGTTCACCGTAACACTCAACAGGCTACCAAAGTTCATGTGCATTTAGTAGACCACCATCATCACCACCACCATGAACACAATCACCACCACGGACGCCACTTGCCAGAAATTGAGCGGATGATTCAAAAAGCTGAGTTACCATCACGAGCAGAAGCCTGGAGTTTGGCAGTATTCAGGCAGCTAGCAATCGCAGAAGGGGCAGTACATGGTGTTGCGCCCGAAAAAGTTCATTTTCATGAAGTGGGTGCTGTTGATGCCATTGTCGATATTGTTGGCACTTGTTTGGGTTTAGATTGGTTGGGTATCGAGAGCAATGATCAAGGATTACCTTTATTGTTCTGCTCGCCGCTACCTACTGGTGGGGGAACAGTTCGAGCTGCGCACGGTCAGATGGCTGTACCAGTACCAGCAGTCTTGAAGTTATGGGAAATGCGCGGCTGTCCAGTCTATAGTAACGGTATCGAACGGGAAATGGTCACACCAACAGGAGCTGCGATCGCAACAACTCTTGCCGTAGACTTTGGTTCTCCACCCCCAATGACCATCAAACAAGTAGGACTGGGTGCTGGTTCGATTCATTTACCTATTCCCAATATTCTACGTCTGTGGCTAGGTGAAGCAACAAATTTGCCAATAAATCAGGCAACGAATATCACAGATAAATCAACTGTGAGTTTGACAGATAATTCATCCGCTACAAAATCCATTGCTAGTGATACCAGTCCAGCTTTGGAAACTGTCTGTGTTTTAGAAACCCAAATTGATGACTTAAGTCCACAGGCTATAGGTTATGTGTTTGAGGCATTATTTGCCGCAGGTGCTTTAGATGTCTTTACCCAGTCTGTAGGCATGAAAAAATCTCGCCCAGGAATTTTGCTGAGTGTGATTTGTCATCCCGAAAATCTACACAGCTGTGAAGCTGTTTTGTTTCGCGAAACCACCACTTTAGGAATTCGTCGCTCAACTCAGCAACGCACCACTCTCCAACGAGAAATTCAACAAGTGGAAACTGAATACGGTGTTGTGCGCGTCAAGGTAGCATGGACAGGACAAGCAAACGAAAAAGCGATAACTAACGTCCAACCAGAATATGAAGACTGTGCAGAACTTGCGCGAAAACACAATATTCCTTGGCGAGAAATTCAGCGGCTAGGGCTACAGAATTGGTACGCGCAAACAGAAATAGCTATTGGGGATCAATTTCTTTAGTGTATTTAACACTACAGCAAAAAAGCCCGCATAGGCGGGCTTGGTTTATCTGCTGATAGACTGGAAGCGTGTGAGCAGATAACAACAGGCTATTGATTGTTAATTAACAGCGTCTTTGATCGCATTACCAGCCTTTTCCAAGATGTTACCAGTGTTTTGGGCCGCCTCTTGAGTTTTCTCATCAGCAGTGGTCTTGGCATCTGTTAACTTTTTGTCCACTGCATTGCCAGCATCTTCTGCCGCACGTTGAGCACTTATCTTTGTGTTTTCAGCAGAACGTTGAACAGTTTTCGCTGTACCCTGAGCAGCATCGCTGGTGTTTTCTTTGATATTTTCAATACCTCGCTTGGTACCTTCAGCAAAGTTCTCAGCCCCACTCTGAAGTTTTTCTGTGATCTTTTCAGTTTCTTTCTGAATATTTTTGCCTACTTTTCCTGTATCTTCAGCTACGCGGCGAATATTTTCTGCTGCGTTACTCGAGCTGTTCTGGATGTTTTTTTCCGCGTTTTCTTTGAGAGCCTCAGCCTCAGCTTTGAATTTACCGTCACTGGTTCTGGGATCAAGATCGCTAAAGTTATTCATCCCGCCTTCATAGCCAGAATTTACATTGGCTCCCTTTGGAACGTATGTTTCAGAATTAGGAGGTGCAGATTGTTCTCCTACAGTTTGACGAGGACTTGTTGCAGCTACAGAACTACAAGCTTGTGTAATAAACAGTATCATTCCGGCCACAAAAACTGTTATAAGTTTGATCGGGCGAATGTTTTTGAACAATGCAACGATTTTTTTCACAGTGCGACTCCTTTTGCTTGTATGACAAAGTTTAACATTAACCAAGAATTAACTCGGTACTTGTGCATCTTGGATTTACTTCACATCTAAATCCAAAAAACCATTTTTATTTGTTGACTACTGAATTGGGTTTCAATTCAGGTCTATCAGCTGCTTAATCTGCCTTGCCCTTGTGTGTTGACACCAGAAGCGATTAGCAATTGTGAATTAAGCAGTGAGCTTGCTTGGTCTCGTCCAGAATTAGACATCTTCTGCTCGGTGTATTTATCCCCTTCTCCTTTATAAGGATTATTTGCACCACCTGCTTGCACAGCAGGATTCTCTGGATTTGCACCCTGAGTATTTGCTGCATTACCACAAGCGGTGCTTACTATCAACAACACCCCAGCTAAAAACACTATCACAATCTGGCGCAGTCGCAGTTTTTTTATAAAATAAGTTAAACCATTCACCAATTTCTCCCATCAACTACAAACAAGAAAATATTTTCTTAATATTTGATCAATATTTTCTTCATAAGATTACAAAGAGAAAAACAAACAATGCCTCTAGCAAAAGTCACATTTTTTATTTTCATTTTTGTTAGATTTTTTATAACTTTAGAGGTATATAAGTTATTATAATTAGCCTCTGAGTTGCTGCCGTTAATATTGTATAATTTAATGTCTTAATATCTTAGTTAAAAAATATGCAAAGTAATCTAAAAAACTAGAATGCTTTTAGCTGCAAAATAATTGTTTATTAAATGAAGTGAAACTAATTGTTAGGATAGAAGATACCTGCTAAATCATCAGAATGTATAGTTTATTTTATAATTTAATAAATAAAATAGTAGTGAGAAACTTATAAATTAAAAAAAGAAGTGCTTTTATAAGTTATATAAAATATAGTCAAAAGAGCTACATGTATCAACGAAAGCTTTTAAAAAGTTTGCCGAAAATACTGGTATATATGATTGACATACCATATGATTTGATGTAGCTAAGTAGGTGAGCAAATATATAAATTAAATAACCAAAATGATCAAGCAAACTTTACGCTGGCTAATTTTAGGTGGAACCTTATTTTTTCTAGTAAAAGCCTTTAAAGATAACTGGCGAGAAGTAGCTACCATCCATATTGATGCAGCAGGATGGGCAATTCTTTTGATCGCCACAGGTGTGACATTGCTAGCACACACTTGGGCAGGTTGGGTATGGACTTGGGTTCTTCGAGAGTTAAATCAACCTGTCCACTCTTTTGAGTTTATTCAAGTTTACCTCAAAACAAATCTTGCTAAGTACATACCAGGTAATATATGGCATTACTACGGAAGAATTATAGCAGCAAAAAATGCAAATGTTTCTCCTGGTGCAGCAACCCTTAGTGTAGTGCTAGAACCTCTACTGATGGCAGCAGCTGCTTTAATTGTTGTTCTACTCACTAGCCAGTTTCTAACCGAAAAAATTACTATCATTCAACTCATCCTACAACTACTGGGTTTGTTAGGAGTACTTTGTGTTTTACATCCCAAATTTTTGAACAGAGCGACTCACCTCTTACAGCGTATAAAGGTAAAAAAGTCTGCTTCCAACACTCAGCAAGCCGTTCCCTGGAGTCTAGAACGATATCCCCTAGGACCTTTGATAGGGGAATTGGGCTTTTTGGGACTACGCAGCGCAGGGTTTATATTAACTTTATTTGCCTTGAGTCCTTTAAACTTTAGTCAAATTCCTTTATTAGTTGGTGCTTTTAGTTTTGCGTGGTTACTAGGGTTAGTGGTTCCAGGAGCACCTGGTGGGTTAGGCGTGTTTGAAGCCACAGCGATCGCGCTCTTGCAGCAACATTTTCCAACTGCGGTAGTTCTGGGCGCAACTGCTCTATATCGTCTCGTAAGCATTTTTGCGGAAACTGCTGGTGCTGGCTTCTCCTGGCTTGACGAACGCCTCTCATAGTCCTCAGTTTTGAGGAGCCAGCACCATTTTATTCTTGAATTCTTTTTAAATTCTGAATTTAAGACCTCCCGAGAGATAAGCTACGAACTATGTCTAGCCTGTCCCTAGGGAATATTCTGAATTCTGAACTTTGAATTTTGAATTTTTAACTTTGAATTTATAAATGGGGGTGGAGGGACTTGAACCCACACGACCGTTTAGGGTCAACGGATTTTCATTCTCTCGCAGCTTTCACTACTGCCTAGTAGGTTAAATAACCCGATAAGGCTTTGAGAATTGGACTCTCCCTTTACCCTCGACTTTACGTTAGGGTAGCTCCCGTCGAGTCTCTGCACCTTCCGCATTAGTCATTTATCATTTGTCGTTAGTCATTTGCTAGTAACAATTAACTAAAAACGAAGGACAAAAGACAAATTTGGCTTGGCTCAGGATTGCCGTATCTGTGATCAGATTTAGGTTTCCCTGAATTTGAGAGCAGTCACTTGCTGGATTTCTCCATCAAGGCTCAGTTATCTAAGTCCGTAGCGTCTACCATTCCGCCACACCCCCTGACATGTTTGGGAGTCAGTTGTTTTATGGAGGTCAGAAAAAACCTCCTCATCTATTCCAGCATTAAATGCGTTATTTGTCCAATTTTGCACTTTTACACTGGAAAATTTGAGATTGTTGAGTCGAAATTGAGGTTTTAGGTTTTCCTAACTTGCCTCTTACTTTCGTTGCCGCATCCTTTTGATTTGCTAGTCGCTCACCTTTGACTTACCGTGAAAGCAGCGCGCTCACCATTAGAGATCCTTCCTCAAGCATTTCTCGTGTGCGTTGTACTGCACTGGTTGTTTACTATAGCATAATGTTTTGAAAATAGATCAAAAAATAAAAGCAAAGATGGAAACAATTTTTTTTATCTTTAAATTATTCAATCTTGATTCCTCTACTAGGGCAACAATACTTCCAACAGCCAAGGCATTCAGCCTATCATGGAAAACAGATCCACCAACAGGTCGTTTTCTACTGAAAACCAAGAAATTATGGTTGTAGCGCTACTGTATCTGATTTTAGCTGGAGCTTATCTTTTGGTCGTACCAGCCGCTGTCCTGTTTTACTTAAACTTACGGTGGTATGTGGCTAGCTCTCTGGAACGTGCCTTCATGTACTTTTTGGTATTCTTCTTCTTTCCAGGTTTGTTGCTCCTGTCGCCGTTTGTAAACTTGCGACCCCGACGCCGACAAATTGAAGTTTAACGAAATTGGTAGGTCATAACTCTCATGCGACGCATTGACGCTATCGGAATTGGCTTTGGCATTTTTGTTGTAGGCGGCTTGGCGTATGTCTTACTGAACTTGGTAGGCATAGATAGCTCGAAAGCTGGTATTTGGAGCCAAGTCTTATTATTTATTGGTTTGATTGGCTGGTTGTTTACCTATGCTTTCCGTGCGGTGGGAAAAAAAATGACCTACCACAAACAACGGGAACAATACGAAGAAGCCTATTTGCAAAAGCGCTTGGAAGAACTTACTCCCGAAGAACTCGCAAAAATTCAAGCCGAAATAGAACAAGAACAATCCCAGGTGTAAATTTGTTCTTTGTCCTTGACTAGGAGCTACTACCGGCGTAGTAGCTCCTAGTCATAACTATCGAGCGTTGGTGTATCATCGTTTTAAATAGACAATGTTGAGCGCAGCCCCCTTTCAAGTCGCCAGACTTAAGCATTGGCTGGGGTGGGTTCAAGTTGCTCCTAAGTTTTTTGCATTCAATCAAACCTACTGTTATTGTAGTCATGTTATTTATGGCATAAATGATCCTGTCAGTAGATGAGCGGACTTGATCAGCAAATCGCCAAGCGGACAAAATAATTTGTCTAAAAGCAGCGATCACAACAACTTGATATATGCTTAATAAGTTAAGCCTGGTTAAGTTAAGTGAAGTAGATTAAAAAAGTTTAACAAGGGGGTTTTGTTACTTTCCTTGGTAGACAATTTCATCGATATCGTCTTGAATATATAAAGCAGATATCGAGTGGTCAGATGGTAAAAAACGATTCTATTCCATGACCGATAATTTGGGTATGTATGATGTAAGCAGTAGGGTAAAAGTTTTATTATGAGTGTGAGAGAGTGTCAGATATTAATCATTGTAGTTTCGTGCCAGTCTAGAGGAAAAGGCGATGAGTGAGAGCATGGCATTTATCGGCGGAGTCGCCGTCGCTGGGCTAGCGGCTCTCGTGTTGCTAAAAGGTGCAGGAGGAAGCTCTTTACCTAACTACACAGTTGGCTCACAACTACAACCAGCTGTGGTAGCACCTTCAGCAATGATACCGCCAACTGCAAATTATCCTGGGCAGCCATATCCTAATCCAGCGCCAGTCAATCCAAACAACGAAGAAATGCGCGTACAGGCGGAACGACTGAAGATGGAAAATGAAGGACTCAAGAATGAAAACAATGGTCTCAAAACCCAAGTTCAACAACTCCAGTCCCAAATCCAACAAGTTTATAACTACCAAGTCCAATTAAATCAGCAAAACCAACAACAAAATGCAGCCCAGTTACAACAGCACCAGTCTGCTGAAAATCGCTGGTGGTCTTCTCCTGCTGTTTGGGCAGTAGGAGGCATAACTCTGACGATAGGTGGCGGTATTGTGGTCGCTGGTGTCTTGGCTTTATTTTCACCAAAAGAGCGTCCCAGTCGTACCGTACAAGTTATTCATCCCTATAACGGTCCTACTCCACCGCTTGCTCCTGTACGTCGCGCTGAGTTCCTCCCTCCTCGTACCGAAAGACGAGTTGAAGCACAAGAATACGATGATATGTATTAAAAGTTTCAGTGGTTAAGAGTTAACGCTGAGTCATAAACCCCTATACTGATTAATCATAGGCTGTTAGATTAGTCTACCAATTTGTGCTACTCAGACTAAAAACTATTTTCACCATAGCGTTCTTGTTTTGGAGTTATCAAGGTTACAAGCGCCTGAGAGAATGCTATGGATCTAGAAGGCAATAAGGGCGCTGAATTCTAGGAACACGGCGTCTTAATTTTTACTATCGAGCATAGTTCAGTCGTATTAATACAAAATACAGTTGTATAATCCAGATTCCGCACCTTGAACTATTACACAGCATAATTACTTACAAATACGTTTGTAGAATAATTACAGCACATTGCAAGTAGATGAAGGACAATACTGAGGTCTAAAAGGCAGACTTATCAGCCCTTTTTACTTATGAACACCAGTCTCTCATGGGGGACACCCCGAAGACCGGACTGCCTCACCACCCCACTGTCTCCTCCTGACTCCTGAATTGCTGCTGTAATTATGCCTTGATGCTGGGGAAAATGTTGTTTGAAATACACTTTTTCAGTACGTTCAGTATTTTAGATAGCATCTTTGCATCTTTAAAACAGTAAAAACTTCTAACAGACAGTTGAGGGGGCGGAAGATGGGTTATAAATCTTTATATGTGGCATATCTGAACGCGCTGTAGCTGTATTCATTGGGACAACAGGCACTTCACCCAACTCAGTCATAGCAGGCAAACCATAGCGACGAATTTTACCACGAAGCGTGCACTTTACGCCCAGGAACTTCCAAGCGGCGCTGCCTCGTCATATTTCATCCCGTCTTTGTACGCTTAATTAGCTATTATTATTTTATTTTGTTTTCGTCTTTTGCCTGAAAACTAGATTCTTAAATCCCAATGCAAACAACTCAGCTTATCAGTTCGGTGCTCACTGGTGCCTTACTATTGTCCTCTTTATTATCCTTTGGAGGAAAAATTGCTCAAGCACAACGAGTCCCACGTCCTGTCTCTCTGCTGAATACTAAATGCGTTAATGGTGGACTTGGCAGCGTTAATAAGCAGGATCTTGATGTTTCTATAGGGAGAGCAGTTTATACTAGCAGGTTTTACCTCGGACCTGGCAACCGCTCTGCCTCAATAACTTGTAACATTAGGCCAGAAAAAAGCACTAAACCTGGGTTTCAAACTTTGAATTTGGGTTTTGGAATGCGTGACAATGATACCAGAAGTCCAAGTGTTGACGTTAGGGTTTATTTAGATGGGAACCCAGTACAAACACGTGCTGTTGGTCCTACACAGCAAGCTTCATTAACGCTTGATGTTAATAATGCCAGCAACGTTGCCATAGAGGCTGTTTGTAGTAGTCCAAGCCAATACTGTGACCGAGTTTACTTCTTCAACGCAGGTCTAGAGCGGCCAATTCCTCCCGCACCAATAGCTCCCACACCAACGAAAAAATAGCTTGACAGAAAACCCGGTTCCGAGAAGCTGACAAGCTCAGTGTCTTAAGACCTGAGTAGAAGCGAACGGCAGTTTTAACTGCCGTGATAGAATGCTCTTTGATGCGAGTAAGAATAACCACGTCTACGACGAAGCAACCTAGTACGGAGAAATCCCGGCAACCGAGATATCGACCAACGCGCGAATACTTAAAGGGCAAGTAATGGCAGGTTGGGGAGTAGTTATATTTTTTATTTTGTGGACTCTGAAAGTGAAAACGAAAGTAAGCACAATGCTAGCGCTTAGCGGCAGTTAGTTTGAGTGTGTAGGGTGTTTTTGCCAGCACCATTGAAAGTTCAAACTTGAACCCTTCAAGAATCTCTGAACTTTTTAAGTGAACAAGCTAAGCGCGAAGTTTGCTTAGTTCGGAGAGTGTCAAAACCTGCAATGCATCTACAAATAGATTGAGTGTTAATTGGTAATTGTGAAATAAATGTTAGTAGTTAGTTATTAGTTTTTTGCTAATAACTAACTACTAACTGCTAACCAAAAACTATCAGTAACAAGTCAAAGTTTATTGATAAATTTGATTACTGATGATTTTGGGGAGTTTCCTGTAGTTCTGGAGTTTCGATGTTATCGAAATCATTCATCATGTTAAGTTCATAATCCTCACTGGAATTTTGAGGTTCCAGTTTGGCTTTGTATAGGTTGGTAGGATTGCCTAGTTGAGGAAACTGTTGTTTTGCTAAATTGGCAGCAGCTTGTTGAACTAATGGCTCTACTTTGTTTCGCCAGTATTGAATATTGGGTAGTTTTTCCGGATGGTCTTTATAAGCTAATACTTTATCCCATTGTCCATCACCAAGGGCTGTGTCAAGGTCTTTGAATAAAGATTCGGCTTTAGACCAATCTTGTTGCCATTGGGATATCATTTCTGTTGTCTGTTTGACAGCAGTAGGATTTGCAGTCATTGTTTTTAACAGGGCGATCGCACCTTGTAAATCTCCTGATTCGTACTTCTGTTTTGCTTCTTCCACTACCTTGGTGGAACCGCCTTGTACAGTGGCGGGCGTTGATTTATCTGCGGATAAACTTTTTGATGTTTGTGATTGTTCTGACTCAGGTGATGATGACGTTGGTGCATTAACTAGAGGTTCTGCTTTTGGCTTGGGTGCAGGGTGAGCGACAATTAGGTCATTATCATCAACTGTTTTGATTGCAGTTCCCTTGTCTCGTAGGCAAGAAACCCATTGTTCGTTGTTTTTGATAATTTCTGAGTTTGCCCAACCTGTTTGTGTAGAGTCAAGTTTAATCTCTACCCAACCGCGTTTTGTTCGTCTGCTTGTTACCTCAAACTTGGCATCTTTCTTAACAGTTTTGATAATAGAATCATCATTAATAGAAGTAGGCTCAGAACGGATATTAGAATTTTCCTGAACAACAGCTAAACAGTTTTCGGCTGAGAGCGTGTCATTATTAATAGCAAAAGTAGAAGCAAAACTTTGAACATTTTTAAATACACCAGGGCTGACAGCAGCAGCACCAGCAACCAAAATTCCTATAATCACAAACTGTAATAGATCTGGTCCACTAGAACCTTTGGAGGGAGATTTGGGAGTTGGTGGTGCTAGTTGGAGAACAGGATTTGCCGGGGCAACGGCGATCGTTTTTTGTCGAGACAGTGGAGATAAGGCAGATGAGGACTTACTTGGTTGATGGTTAGAAGTTGTATTTGTATATTCGCTGGGTGTGTAGCTGGTGAAGGAAAGTGGCTGTAATGCTTGTAGTGCTTCTGATGCACTTTGAAAGCGGTCTTTGAAATGATAATGCACCATTTTGGTTAACACGGCTTCCAAAGCATCGCTTACGGAAACTAAATGCTCCCAGAGGATTTCCCCAGTGTTAGGATCTTCCTGAAAATCTACTGGCGCTATTCCCGTTAACGCCTGAATAGCGATAATGCCGAGAGCGTACATATCACTGTTGGGACGGGGTTTGCCTTGACCTTGTTCCGTGGGCATATAGCCAGGAGTCCCAATGGCTACAGTCGCAGAGTGATGAACTGTAAACATTTGCGATCGCCCACCATATCCACCAGATCCTCGCAATTGTTTGACGGCTCCAAAATCCACGAGGACGAGTTTTTTATTTGAAGCGCGACGGATGATATTATCTGGCTTGATATCGCGATGAATCACGCCTTGTCCGTGGACAAATTTCAGGATGTCCAGAACTTCCACCAGCAATTCAATAACTTGGCTTTCACTCCACCGCTGATTGGGAACTAACTCGTCACCCAGAGGATGCCCTTCAATAAATTCTTGTACTAAATAAAACTCTTGATGTTCGTCGAAATAAGCCAAAAGCCGAGGAATTTGGTCATGATTGCCCAAATATTCTAAGGTTTCAGCTTCACCTTGGAACAGACGCTTGGCGGTGTCAAACATTTTCGCTTCAGAATTGGCAGGCTTAAGGTGTTTGACAACGCAAACCGGATTGCCTGGTCGTTTTGTATCTTGGGCGATGTAAGTTTCACCAAATCCTCCTGTAGCCAGGACTTTATTCAGTCGGTAACGATGGTCTAGTAGCTTGCCTATCATATTCACTCCCCAGCGATAACACCCAATTTTAGAGAGGGTAATAAATATCTCCAATAATTTCTCAATGAAATCCGCTATCTTGAGAAAAGATTTAAATGTAAAACACAGTTTTTTAATAAATACACAATTGTTAATTTTTGTTTCAATAACCCTAGTCAATTCCAATGCCACCTAAAATTAACAACTCAGCAGCATGGGATCAGGCGGAACTGCTCATGCAACCTGCTTTCATTCGCGTTGTCGATCATATTCGCAAGCTGCTTGATGTATCTTCTTGGACGGGAACTTATCAAGATGTCCTGATTTGGCCTACTGGCACTACTGATGAGACGAAAGCAATAGTAACCAACCTCCTGCAAGAGCTAGAAGCCGCGACACCGGAGCAGGCTTTGGAAATCAGAGAAACACTCTCCCGTTTGCCAATTCCCCATCCAGGATATCATTTGTATCTACACCGTCAAGAGCAACAAATCAGTATCGATTTATGGGAATTGTGTTACCGAGTCTGTTTTCGCAACTACATTTCCGGGGATGAGACAGTTGACATTGATACTGATTTAATCGACGAAAACGATGATGTAGACTGGCAAAACTTGGATACTAAAGCGCAGGAATTAGTTGAACAGGTGTTTGCAAATTTACCTGAGTAACTTTGCTAAAACAGTTCTGAGGACTTTCTTTGCCATCTGAGACAAAAGACGGTAAAAAATGTCCTCAGGTTTCCAAGATCTGAATTTACAAAAAAAGCGGCTCAGAATGGAATTCTGGCGCTACCTGATATCTTGCACCTCTAAGTACAAACCCAGGCAATGTAAAAAGATGTGCGAATTCGCTACCTAATTTTTATTGGTTTTTATCGCTAAATCAAGGTTTTCCGTTTAATATTGACTCATAAAAACACATCAAAAATTCTTGGTGCAAGATGTGAGCTACCCGAATAAAGCCCCTTGCACGGATTATGAGGGGAAGTAGAGCGATACGCTTTTAGGCGTCTGCGCTGCGCGCGATCGCACTCAAATGGTCATCCCAAAAAAGTTTATGTATAATTTATATATAGTTATTTTACTGGTTGACATTTTGCACAAACTTGGCGATAGCTTATCAGGCTTTGCATTAAACACACATATTCAACGAGTCATTTCTGGATTAATGGCATGACAGAAGAAAAAATACAACTAAAACTCAATATTGATGCTGGGACAGAAGCTGATAACGAAGAACTGGAGCAATTAACTCGGCAATTACGAAAAAGACTTTTAGAACTAGATGTAGAATCCGTC